>JBEBVQ010000001.1:0-47690 GCA_040392625.1 Taibaiella soli
CTGCTTTACGATACTGTATAAGACCGGCGGCTGCTTGTAGATGCCTTTATTATACTTGTTGCCCAGTACGATAATGGTAAAATTATCCTTGATAAACCGGTAGAAGCAGGTATTATTCCCGTGCCACCACCCATTGTGGTAAATGACCTTATAACCATCCGGGTAACAAAGCATACGCCACCCAAGTCCGTAATTCCGGATGCCCGGCTTTTCGAATGAGCAGGGGCCGTAGGCAAGCTCCATGGTTTCATTATCCAGCAGCTTGTTTTGGTAGAACGACTGATCCCAGCGATACAGATCCTGGACGGTGCTGTATATCCCTTTATCGCCGTACACTCCGTCGGCAAACATCACCGGATCGCGCACCCAGTTGTATTTATAGCTGATGGTAGCGGCATCGGGCAGGCCATCGGCCGGGTCAAAGACAAAAGTATGGTTCAGACCAAGCGGTTTAAAAATATAATGCTCCATAAACTGCTTGTAAGGCATACCGCTCACCGCTTCTATCACACTGGCCAGCATTGCATAATTGGTATTGCAGTATTTAAACCGGGTGTCGGGGCGAAACTGGAGCGCGGGTTTGTGTTTTGCCATGAGCGACAGCACCTCTTCATTGTATATGGGCGTACTGCGGTTCTTAACGTACTGCGGTGCCCAATGCAGGTATTCGGGCAGGCCGGAACGATGATTCAGCAGCATCCGCAGGGTGATCTTCTCATAAGGGAAAGACGGCAGATAATGTTTTACCGGATCATCAATATTCAGGTACTTATGCTGATAGAGGTACAATATGGCCGCACCCGTAAATGTTTTTGTAATACTGGCCAGTTGCACAGATGCATGCTGGTTGAGCGGAGTTTTATCTTCCCGGTTGGCAGCGCCGAAATAACGTTCGTACAGCACTTTGCCTTCGTATCCGATCAGCACGCTCCCGTTGAAGCCCGCCCTTACCTGTACTTTATAAAATGAATCCAGTTGCGCCCGGATGTCTTTCCAGGCCTCGCTGCTGGTATCTGCATAATTAATTCGTATACTGCCATATGTACCGGTATTATCAGGCATAGCTTCACCAGTGCCGGCAGAAGCCGGCTCCTCAGACGAGCCACAGGCCATGAATGCAATGAGTAAACAAACAGGAATTATAACGGTAAAAAAACGTCGCATAGCTGGCCGGTATTCATACAAAGGTAAAATTGAGTGAACGGGGGGGCTAACTGGTTAACTTTATTTTAACAAACGCAACCATATCATCCATGAATTCATAGTAACACTGTGCCAGCGCATAGTAATGTGTCACGAAAGTACGGTAAGCCATCTGCGGCGGCGGCATGTATGTAGCCCTGCGATGAAGTCCCTCCAGTGCGCGCTCCATTCCTTTCATCGTACGGTAGCTGTAAAGCCAGTTCTGCTCTTTCATGTAAGGAAAATAACGGATGAAAGAAGGAGGGAAAAATTCCTGCCGGGATTCAAGCTGTCCGTAGGTGTGCAATGAGAATTGCAGCAAGTCATGCTCACTTTTAAAATAACGCGGATCTCCTGCCAGGAAATGATCAAACAGACTGTCCATCAGTGCGCCGGCATACAACCCGTAATCGGGGCGGAACCATATTTTCGCCCGGTTGATAGCAGGATGGGTATCTGTAAACGAATCAATGCTACGATGCAGCTCAATCCCATTCCGGACGCCCTCCGGAAATTTTTGTAGAATGAGCTTGCCCTTTACATGATCCCCGATCATATTTCCCGTCAGGATATCGGGGTCATTGAAGGATAGCAGTGCATGGCCGAGGTAGTTCATGTCAGGGATGAGGATTGAGGGATGAATTATGAATGTAGGGGCGAATGATCATTCGCCCGATAATTCCCGGGTTTATTAAGTCGTTCCAGTTCATAGTGCATGGCATTCAGTTCGATGATCATGCGGTCAAGATACACCATTTGACTGTCGGTCAAGGGTCTTACCTGCGTTCCTTCTTCCGCCCCGATCAGACCGGCGGGGTCTTGCGGCGCCAGCTCATGTACTTCAACCATGATCTGGTTGAATAATTGAATCGCATCCATGATACGCTGCTGCTGCACCTCCGGCGTTGCCGGTACAATCGCCTCATCGTTTTTGCTGTCTTCTTCAATATTGATATTATTCAGCTCCCGCGTAAGGCGCATATTGTGCGTAACGATCTGATAATACAATACGAACTGTTTCTTCCGGATAGCCGGTTCACGCATATAACGGAGGAAAGAATCGAACAGGTTGCTGTTCCGTATCTCCGCATCACGTTTATAGCGCGTCCAGGTCAGCTCCTGCCGGTCAGGGAAAAGTGTTGCTTTCATATAGATGTAGTTGCTGCTGACTGCGGCTGCGAGGTAGGATGGGAGCCATTCGCTGTCCCAGTCGGGCAGCAGTACGAAACCTGCGATGACAGCCAGTGCGGCGCCACCCAGTGTACTCAGGGCACGTACCCACACCAGGTTGGGGTAAAATGTCTGATCCACCGAAAACAGCAGTACAAGTGTAATAGTTATAAAAAATGCCGCTACCGAATATTTCCGCCGGATGTAATAGACCATAAAGATCGCTGCAAAGAACAGCATGATCTCCTGCACAAAGAGACCCGTAGGCAGGAGGAGGATCAGGCTGCCGGCAAAGCCGCCGAGCACAGTGCCGATGATACGATCGATCGCTTTCCTGAGCGTGGCGCCGAAATAAGGCTGTATCACGATGACAACCGTAAGCGGCAGCCAGTATCCGCGATCAATATCGAGCCATTTGTAGATGGATAAAGCCAGCGTGGCGGCCAGTGCAGTACGAAGCGCATACCGCACCATAAATGTATTGAAGCTGAAGAGCAGCCGCAGATTACGTATCAGATAACGCGGGTGCAATACATACAGTGTCTTTATCAGCGAGTACGACCGGTAAACGGGAAGCTCCGTCCCGATCTCCTGCATACGCTTCATGGATGCCTCTACCAGGCGGATCATTCTTTCCGTAAGCTGCACTACCCGCTGTACAGCAATCTCATGAGCGCTCCCTGCATCCTGCGGGTAATCGCGCAGCATCATCGCCAGCTTTCGTAACCTCCGGATACGGGAATGCAGCAGTATTTCTTCTTCCGGTTTCAGGGTGAGGATGTAAACCGCCATCCGGTCCACCATCTGTTGTATCGCTTTAAACAAGGCGTACAGCTTCAGGCGCACGTTATTGTCCAATGACTTGATGGCCACCGTTTCCAGCTCTGCCCCGATAGCGATCACATGCGTAGCGACCAGCGCCGTTGCCTTGCGTGTCTGCGCCAGCGGATATTCCGGGGTGTCCGGGCGCGTTACCTGATCGGCAGAGGATTCGTAAAACTGGAAAGAGCTGTCTATTGCACGCCGTACGAGTTGCTCCCTGATATAAATATCATGCAGTCCGTTACGGGGTTTCTTACCGTCCCAGCCTTCGGCTACGGAAGCAACCAATCCTGAGATCGCTTTCCAGATCAGCGCAATAGAGCGCCGGTATGGCTCCTGTGCGCGAATAAAAGCAGAGGCAATCATGCCTACCGCCAGGTTCCACATCCCTCCGGTAAAAACATAGAGCATCCGTTGCTGCAAGCCGGAAAAGTCGGTTACCGGATACGCATTGCTGATGATAAATAGCACAAACACACAAATCGCCAGCCCGCTCCCGCGATCGCCCAGGTTTTTGAAAAGGCTCGTCAGCAACCCTACGAAAATCATGGCCAGCAGGCTCAGCCAGAGCGACCCGCCTGTGACGGATCCCAGCAGGGTAAAGAACAAAGCAAGCAGGACGCCGCCGGTCAGTACACGCAGACGCAGCCCGGTGGATCCGCGCAGCTCCACCCAGCAGATACATTCTGCTGTCAGCGCCATCCATTTGGCAGCCTCCAGGTGCCCGGTGGCCACACCCCACACGATCGGCACCACAGAGGCAATACCCATGCGGATACCCCAATTGAGCGTAGGCTCCAGCGTTTCATTCCGGATGAAACGGTTCAGTCGTTTATATGGCAGCAACAGGCTCATTTAATAGTTTTAATTAGCTGATGAGCCAATTAGTTTATTAGCTAATTATCCTCTGCGATTGGCATTAGCTAATCCGCATATCAGCTAATTGGCTCATTGAATTCAACAGCCAACCGACCCTATTCCAACCAACCATCTGCAATATCCGCAATGTCTTTCACAGAAACGGTCTGTTCCAGGAATTCTTTTTCCCCGCCGCGGATGATCAGTGTGGCAGGTATCGCGCCCGACCAGCGATCGTCAATCCTGGGAATAAATGTATTGGCATTTGTTTCCGAAAACCAGACGATCTCAGGCTGTGGTTGTTTCAGCGCGACAAATCTTGTGATCTTATCCTCATAATCGTCCTTAAAATCAAGGCTAACGAGCAGCACTTTGACCGGTTGCTGCTGATACCGCTCCTGTAGTGTATCAAAGACGGGCAGTTCCTTTACGCAGGGAGCGCACCAGGTAGCCCAGAAGTTGACGATATACAACGTATCTCCTTGTTCTACCCGTGACATCAGGTTGCTGGATGTGTATATGGGGATTTTTTGCGACCAGGCCGTCATTGCACCGGATAAGAACAGGGTCAAAAAAAGAAGCTGCTTCATAACAAGATGTATAAAATGCAAAAATATCAGAGATTCCGGGATTAAACCGTTAAATTACCGGTAGTGATAAACGTCCGTCATGAATCGCTCTTATCCGGAAAAAAATAGTGCCTCCGGCCAGATCAGCGGTAGAGTTTGCTTTTAATGATCCCCCATTTATGCAGCCGGTGTGTGCATGATACCCGCAGCACACCCAATCCGTATTTTACACTGCGGCTGAAATTGATGCTGGAAGCCTCTTTGAAGTATTTGGTGGGGCAGGTGACCTCGCCGATGCTGTATCCTTTCATCAGGATCTGGGAGGCCATTTCATTATCGAATACGAAATCGTCACTGTTGACCGTGAGGTCTATGGACCGGATCACTTCAGCAGAGAACGCCCGGTAGCCAGTGTGATATTCGCTGAGTTTTTCGCCCAGCATAATATTCTCAAACATGGTCAGGATGCGGTTCGCAATATATTTGTAGAGCGGCATGCCACCTGTAAGCGCCCCTTTGCCCAGGATGCGGGACGCAAATACCACGGGGTAAATATCGTTGGCTATGATCGAAGACATGGCGGGCAGCAGCTTGGGTGTGTACTGATAATCAGGATGCAGCATGATGACGATATCCGCGCCCAGTTCCAGCGCTTTTTTGTAACAGCTTTTCTGGTTGCCGCCGTATCCTTTGTTCTTTTCATGCACAACAATATGCCGTATCCCCAGTTGTCTGGCCACCTCAATGGTATTGTCCGGGCTTTTGTCGTCCACCAGCACTACCTCATCAACGAGGTCAAACGGGATCTCATTATAGGTACGCTCAAGTGTCAGCGCAGCTTTCTAAGCAGGCAGCACAACAACGATCTTTTTCCCGTTCTGCATAGCGTAAAGATTACAATACCAGATTTCAGGGCGTGAAATTAATCAAATAGTTGGTTTTGTTCGTTGCAGCAGCATTTTATGGGCAGCGCTAATATGCTATTTTAGCATCGCCTTCAGTGGGGCGCATACCTGTCACGACCAGGTTGCTGGTTGCTTTGGCCAAAAGCTGCTCTTCCATATTGTACACCCGGCATTCTACATGAATGATCTTTTTGCCCGAGCGGATCACTTCGGCTATTGCCCGCAGCCGTTCTCCCTCCCGGATGGCATACAGGAAATCCACATTCAGGTTCAGTGTGGTGTAATGATTTTCCGTATTGAGGCTCACCACTGCCCAGCCAATCGCTTCATCTATTACCAGGCTCATCATGCCGCCGTGGATATGCTGGTAGGGATTTGTCATCTCCGGTCGTACATCTAATGCAATGACGACCTTCCCGCGTTCCGTATGTTCCAGTGTGAACTGCAGCCAGTTGCCGGCCGGAGAGCGGGAGCCGGTAACGGTGTTGCCGTGAAAATGTTCCCTGATGTAATCAGGTATCTGTTCAGAAGATTTGTCATTGCTGTGCATCATTCGGTATTTTTTCTGCCGGCGGCGATAGCAAAGCATGCCTTTGCCAGAGCAGGAAATACAAAAATACGAATACGCCGAATTGTACTTCAAGCGAGGCGTCGGTCATCAGGAAAAAAAACAGCATCATCCACATCGTGCAGAAGAAAAAGCCGGTTCTGTTGTTTTTTACGCGGGATAACGGTGCGCACAGCCACCATAAAAATAAAGCAAGGGATATCAGTCCGGCTGCGACGCCAATGGTCAGGAACTGGTTGTGCGGTACGAGCCGCTGCGCCTGGGGGATGTGCGGGTACTGGTGGTCATAGGCCCGGCTCATTTCCGAGAGTACATCTCCCGCGCCTACCCCGGCGAGCGGATGTTGCCCTATCAGCTGTATGGCCAGCTTGTAGGAAACCATTCTGCCTACATCGCTGAGATCGCCGGAAATATTTCCCTGCATATACTGCTGGTAAGAATAGATGGTGTAACCAACGCGGTGGCTGAGCGTAGGTATGTAACGGATCGCCAGCATACCGCCGGCAACAATCAATGCAAGGGCAATGATACCGGCAATGCGATTCCGCCGGATGATCTGATAAAATGCCCACATCAAAACCAGAATATAGAAAGCGATCAACCCCGTCTTTGCTGCCAGGATATGCAGGTACACGGCAAATATCCCGATGCTGAGCTGCACCAGTATTTTTGTATAGCGGCCCCGCAACTCAGGTAGGATGTATAAGCACCAGCCTGCACTGAGCGCTACTGCCATACTGAAACGTATATGATCCCTGTAGGTGGGTGTAGGCAGCACATGAGATCGGGTATATCCTTCAACATATGTGGCCGGATCTCCAATCAGAAACCCCAGGCTGTAGCCGATACCGGATAACAATATCAGGCACAATCCCACGGTGTACCATTGCAATTGCTTTCGTGAGAATGCCGGCAAAAGACCGAATGCAAGCGGCAGCAGCAGGAACGGCAGCTTGGTTTGTATTCTTTCGTGCCAGAAGACTTTATCATCGCTCCAGAACCACGAGAGTGCATACATGCCGATCCATAACAGGCCAAGCAGCCACCATCGTTGCCGGAGCCATGCGCGCGGGTGTATGCCGCGAAGAGCATTGATGCCAAAAAGCATCATGGACAGCGAGAGCAAAACACGCGAGCACAGAAATCCCCCTATCATGCATAATGCAAAGAGAACAGCCAGATTTGTTCTGGATAAAAACGGATGTTGCAGCAGGCGTATCTTCGTCACAGGAACAGGGGGTTTCCTTTCGTATAACGATCAGCGTCGTTTTTTTAGTGTGACAAGATAGGCAATATTGTTTGCGTTTCTTTGCAGGAGTCCGGGGAAATAAATTGTGAAGAAGAATACCTGCTGTACTTACCTTTGCAGGTCAAAGCCGCCTTTATGACAGAACGGATCAAAAAGCTGGAAGCGTTCCTGCAGCAATCGCCGGATGATTGCTTTCTGAACCATGCGCTTGCATTGGAATACATAAAGGAAGGCCGGGACGCCGAGGCACAGGCATTTTTTGAGAAGAACCGGGCGAATGATCCGGGATATGTCGCTACTTATTACCATTTGGGCAAGCTGCTTGAGCAGACGGGAAATACTGACGGCGCACTTGTAGTATATGAAGAGGGTATGCAGCACGCCAGGGCAGCGGCAGATATGCATGCTTATCGTGAGCTGCAGGCTGCTTACGAACAACTTGCTTACTGATTTATGGAACTGCTGGAACAATTTAAACAAAACTGGAGCCGGATTGTCGGGCCGGATATGAATGGCCGGGTATTGCTGGCTGTCAGCGGCGGATCCGATTCTATGGTAATGGCTGATCTGTTCATCCGTGCACAGATACCTATGGCCATTGCACACTGTAATTTCAGTCTTCGTGGTACAGCGTCTGATGAGGATGAAAACCTTGTGACATCTTTTGCTGCCAAAGCTAAAATACCTTTCCATACTGTTCGCTTTAATACAAAACAGAAGATGGCCGAATGGAAAAAAGGTGTGCAGGAAACGGCGCGCATACTTCGTTATCAGTGGCTTGAGCAGGTACGGCAACAGCATGGTTACATTCTGATCGCTACCGCACATCATGCAAACGACAATGCGGAAACGCTGCTCATGCATTTGTTTAAAGGCACGGGTATTGCCGGACTGCATGGGATCCCGAAGCAGAACGGCAAATTGATCCGTCCCCTGTTGTTTTCCGGAAAATCTGCCATTGAGAATTATGCGACTGTACACGGTGTGCCGTATCGCGATGATGCGTCTAATGCTACGGATGCGTATCAGCGAAATGTGGTACGGCATCATATTATTCCCGCTATTGAAAAATGGTTCCCCGACGCGGTCATGCAGATACATGAAACTGCCGGACGGCTCTCGGAAGTGGAGATCCTCTACCGGCGAGCCGTAGCAGCAGAGGTCAAAAAACTGACGGAATACCGCGGGCAGGACTGCTATATCCCCGTTCGGAAACTGCAGAAGACCACACCGTTGTCTGCAATTTTCTATGAATTGTTTACGGGCTATGGTTTTACGCCTGCGCAGATCCCGGCTGTGATGCAACTGATGGAGGCGGAAACCGGGCGCTATATTGCTTCTCCGACACACCGGGTAATACGGAACCGGGATTTCCTGGTAATAACGGATGTGGCAGATGCCGGTGCAGATATGATCGTGATCCCCGAAGCGCCGGGAGCGATTCACACCGCGGACGGTGTTTTTAGTTTTTCCATTAAAGAGATGCCTCCGGCAGTATTGCCATCCGGCTCCGAGGTTGTATGCCTGGATATGCGTGCGGTACGATTCCCGCTGATCTTGCGCAGATGGCGTACCGGTGATTATTTCTATCCGCTTGGTATGGGTATGAAGAAAAAAAAGCTGAGCCGTTTTTTTATCGACCAGAAGCTGCCGCTGCATGAAAAGGAGCGTGTCTGGATATTGGAATCGGATAAACGTATTGCCTGGGTTGCCGGTATGCGGATGGATGAGCGCTTTAAGGTGTCTGTCGCGACCGGGCAGGTGTTGATGGTACATTATCAGTAGAGACAAGGCATGCCTTGTCTCTACCGCATGCCTTGTCTCTACCGCATGCCTTGTCTCTACCGTTTTATAACTATTACACGCACAGATTATGCCAGCGTGATACTGCTGTCGAGATACACATCCTGGATGGTATTCAGCAGTTCAACGCCTTCCTGCATGGGTTTCTGGAATGCCTTGCGGCCGCTGATCAGCCCCATACCGCCGGCGCGCTTGTTGACTACTGCGGTCATGACGGCTTCGGCAAGGTCGGAAGCGCCTTTGGATTCACCGCCGGAATTGATCAGTCCCACACGCCCCATATAACAGTTGGCCACCTGGTAGCGGCAGAGGTCTATCGGGTGGTCGGTCGTCAGTTTTTCATAGACATTCTTGTGTGTCTTGCCAAAATTCAAAGCAGTATATCCTCCGTTGTTGGTCGGTAATTTTTGTTTGATGATGTCGGCCTGAATGGTAACGCCAAGGTGATTTGCCTGAGCAGTCAGGTCTGCGGCAGTATGATAATCCACCCCGTCTTTTTTGAAGGCAGGGTTCCGCAGGTAGCACCAAAGTACAGTCGCCATTCCCAGCTCATGCGCATATTCAAAGGCTTTAGAAACTTCCACGATCTGCCGGCTGCTCTCTTCAGAGCCAAAATAGATGGTAGCGCCTACTGCAACAGCGCCCATATTCCAGGCATCCTTGATCGTGCCGAACATGATCTGGTCAAACCGGTTGGGGTAAGAAATGAATTCGTTATGGTTGATCTTTACGATGAAAGGTATCTTATGCGCATATTTGCGAGCTACAGCACCCAGCACGCCATAGGTGGAGGCCACGGCATTGCATCCGCCTTCCATCGCCAGTTTCACAATGTTCTCAGGATCAAAATAAATAGGATTCGGGGCGAAAGATGCTCCGGCGCTGTGCTCGATGCCCTGATCAACCGGAAGAATGGATACATAACCCGTATTGGCCAGCCGGCCGTTGCCGAGCAGCGCCTGGAGGTTGCGCAGGGTAGGGATATTCCTGTTGGATGCCGCCCATACATCATCTATTATTCCCGCGGCAGGCGCGTGAATGTCTGAATGAGCAATGGTAGTGCATTTGTGTTCCAGATAATAAGCCGCCTTGTCGGCCAGCAGATCCTGTATTTTTTGAGATGCCATAAGAAGGGGTATTTTTTAAGTCGTGCAAAGGTAAGCAATTAACATGTGAGAACAAGTTTTAAGATGCGTTTCAGCCCTGAATGGCCAGGTGTTTGTTACACACCTTTGTAATTGACAATATTCCTTTGCTTACGCATTGTTCCATAGTGACTTCGGCAGACCCGGCCCTGATTTTCACGCAGGGGCTGGATCCCGCCGAAGCCATATTACTCATTGCACTGTATCTGTGCCTGAGTTATGTTATGTGATCTGTAAATTGTATCCCATACTGTTCCAGTGTTTTTAATACAGGTTTGTAAATCTCCGGCGCTACGGGAATATGCACACCGGGCATTGGATTGACCCGCTCCGTCATTATTAGTTTTGCCAGGATGCCCATAGGTAATCCTACCGTTTTTGCCATAGCCGACAGTTCACGGTTTTCTCCTTTCAAAACCATTGTACTGGTAAGGTTGGCATGCTTTGCTTTGCCGGTATATGCCACTTCGTGCTGCATCACCACCATGTCCTGTTCCCATGCTTCCATATGCCATTTCTCAACAAGGAGATCTTCCAGTATGTCTGCACTGCTGTGTAGCCCTGGTTTCAGCGGCGTGTCTTCCCACAAGCCGAGTGCTGCCAGCATACGTATTGTCAGGCTGTCAGGCTGTACGTGCAGTTTCTGTGCGATGAATGCAGGGAGGTTTTCTGCAGCCCCGGTGAATCCGGTTTTTTGCCGTATCCAGGAGCGGACTGTCATATTGGTCGTATCGAATTGATCATCCGGCATGGTTAGCCCGAGGCGCACAACAGAATCCCAGCCTTTGCAAAAATTCGGATAGCGCAGTGTGGCTCTTAATATGGTACGGGTTTCAGGGATGTCATACAAATTAATATAGTGCAGGGAATCGCGGTTGGGATAATAAGAGAGTGTGCCTACACCATCAATGCGGATACGATGGGTTCTGGTAAAAAGGCTTTCGTAGGGGATCTCCACCAGCTTGCCATGGTCGAGATATTGTGCGCCCCCCATTCCTGCCAGAACGATGTTGCGCGGATTCCAGGATATTTTATGCCGCCAGGGTGGATTTACATATTCCGGCGCGATCAGTCCGCCGCAATATGATTTGTATGAAATAATATCACCGGCAACACGCCGGATAGACTGCATGATCCTGCTGGCTACCATGTGGTCGAGGCCGGGATCCAATCCCATTTCCCCCATAAACATCAGACCGGCAGCCCTTACCGCAGGATCCATTTCCCGCATTTCCTCCGAAATATAAGATGAGGTGATCAGATTTTTTTTATACTGCAGGCAATCTTTGGCCAGCAGGATGTGCAAATGAGGCGGCATCAGCGAAAGTACCAGGTCATTTTTCCGTATGTGCTCCCGACGCTGCCGGCTGCAGGTAATATCCATAACTGCCGTATGGATCCCGGGGAGATGATGGGTTTTTCCTGTCAGCAATTTTTCATCGTGGTCGGCAACGGTTACTTCCCATTTGTATTTACCTGCTTTGCCGGAAAGATAATGAATAAGGGCTGTTGCGGATTTACCAGCGCCTACTACCAAAAGTTTTTTCATACTTTTAAATAATTAAAGGTGAATTAAAAAGACTTAATTGCCAAAAATAAATAAAAAAAACAATGTATTAGTTTAATATGTTTTTATAAGTCTTCTAATTTAGATATTTATTAATTTATATGAAAGCGTTTATGTATTCGGAGGGAATTATTGATTTGCTGAATGGTGCTTGCCGCGATACAATGGCGGAGGCGATTGGCATCCGTTTTACCGCGATCGGCGCGGATTTCCTGTGTGCTGTGATGCCGGTGGACGACCGTACCAGGCAACCTTACGGATTGCTGCATGGCGGCGCTTCAGCAGCTCTTGCCGAAACCGTTGGCAGTGTTGCTTCCAGTCTGCTCATAGATCCCGAACAGGAGATCTGCGTGGGCATGGAGCTGAACTGTAATCACCTCCGTGGGAAAAAGGAGGGCATCGTAACGGCAACGGCAAGACCACTGCATACCGGCAGGACCACACATGTATGGGACATACGCATCTGTGATGAGCGGGACCGGCTTGTTTGTATCAGCAGGCTTACGGTAGCCATACGCAAACGTACTTTTTGATTTCATGAATTGGAGTGCGTGGGTCAATGATGATTAAAGACAATTGATTTAGCTTCGCGTACATGACAGAACTGGTAATAGCATCGAATAATGCGGGGAAGATCCGTGAGATCAGTTCCATGCTGGACGAAGGATTCAGGATACTTTCCCTGGCAGACATCGGGTTTGACGGCGATATAGAAGAGCCTTACGACCGTTTTGAGGACAATGCAGCAGTCAAGGCGGAAACAATACATCGCTTTTCCGGAAAACATGTTCTTGCTGACGATAGCGGTCTGTGCGTCACCTCGCTTGATGGTGCGCCGGGTGTGTTCAGCGCACGGTACGCCGGTACGCCGCAGCATGAGCAGCGGAACCTGGAGAAACTGCTGTATGAAATGAAGGACAAAGAGGATCGTTCTGCTTTTTATAAAGCAGTGATCTGTCTGATATGGAAAGGGCAAACTCATTTCTTTGAAGGGATCTGCCACGGCATCATTGCAGAAGCTCCGCGGGGCGATGGCGGATTTGGCTATGATCCTGTTTTTGTTCCCGTAGGTCACACGCAGACTTTTGCCGAGCTGCCCCTCCCGGTAAAAAACAAGATCAGCCACCGGGGCAAGGCATTGGCGGCTTTGTTACATTTCCTGAAAAATACAGCTCCGGTACAATGACCGGCACGGAGCAGCAACGGAATAAGACCTTTGATATGAAATTTTCTATTGGCGATACAGTATTACTCAAACAGACCGGAGAAGAAGGGGTGGTGACCGGCTACCTGAATCCCGGAATGTATGAAGTAGCGGTTGCAGGCATTGTCTTTCCCGTTTATGAAGATGCTATGGAGCATCCGTATCTGAAATGGTTTACAGAACAAAAGAAGAAAAAAAAGACGGGCACACAGCAGGATCTGCCGCTGCCGGAGCAAGGCAGCTTCCATCACGGGCGGCATGCGCAGGGTATTTTTCTTTCCTTTATGCCTGTATATGATACACGGGATATGGAAGATGTCGTGGATGAGCTGAAGGTATATCTGATTAATGAACTGCCGTATCCTGTTCGTTTCCGTTACGAAGTAAGAGTGGAAGAACAGCAGCTTTTTTTTCATGAAGGCTTCCTGACAGCCTTCAGTCATATCTATCTGCATAGTATCCCGTATGCAGACATGAACGACCGACCGCGGTTTCACTGGCTGGTAGCTGATGCCGACAGCAGTAAAGGGCTTAAGGAGAAAGCTGATGTGCTGCGTATCAGGCCGGCTCAGTTGTTTCAGCGGATCTCTGAAATACAGCAAAGCGGTGAGCCAACGTTCAGCTATCTGCTTGCCGATGGATTTATGGTAGCAGCGCCTCTGTCCATGCCGCCTGTCCGGCAGGAAAAATCTTTTCGCCCCCGGCAGGATCGTCCGGTAACCGGTCCCTTCCAGGATCTGCCCCGGTATGAGCTTGACCTCCACATCGAACAGGTAGAGCCGGATTACAGGAAGAAAAGAATGACGAATGCTGATATGCTTCAGTTGCAGACCGATCACCTGCGCTATTATCTCCGGCTGGCCATTGCGCATCGCTTCGAGCGGATGATTGTTATTCACGGTCTTGGCCGGGGTACGCTGCGCGATGCCGTACACCAGGTGCTCCGGGAAACACCGGAGGTGAGCCGTTTTGTGAATGAGTGGATGGGGCAGTACGGATTTGGCGCTACGGAGGTTCATTTCAGCTATTGATGGACGTAACATAGAGTAGAGCCAAGGCATGTCTTGGCTCTACGTCACGATTTCAGATTTCCGGATGCAAACGATTACTTTTGTGCATCGCAGCGATATTATGGCGTCAGAAGAAGAGACCATATCATTGGAAGCACAGTTCGAGGCACTGCTGGAGCGCGGTGACCGCGATACTATGCGGATCTGGCTGGAAAGCCGGAATATCAGCGATGTGGCTGAGATAGCAGATGAATATCCTGATGAAAGCGGCGATATTCTGTCGCTTATGTCGCTGCACCGTGCCACCAGTGTATTCAAGATATTGGATCAGCCGCTTCAGGAGAGGATCATCCAGTCATTGCCGCCCGCCAGGGTAGCAGCGTTGCTGAATGAACTGCCCGCCGACGACCGGACATCCTTTCTTGAGGGGCTCCCCAGCAAAGCGGTAAAAGAACTGATACGGCTGCTCGACCCGGAGGAGCGCAAGATCACACTCAGTCTGCTCGGCTACCCGGAAGGGAGCGTCGGGCGATTGATGACCCCCGACTATATTGCCGTATATAAAGAATGGAATGTACAGCAAGTGCTGGATCATATCCGCAAATTCGGAAAACACAGCGAAACGATTGATGTGATCTATGTAATAGATCAGGAAGGGCGTTTTATTGACGACGTCCGTATCCGCGAATTCCTGGTTACGGATCCGGAAACGAAGGTTGCGGATATTATTGACGGCCGCTACATAGCGCTCAATGCTCATGATGAGCAGAGCATGGCCAATGAGGTGTTTCGCATGAATAACCGTGTGGCCCTGCCGGTGCTGGACGACCAGAAGATATTGCTGGGTATCGTCACCATTGATGATGTGCTGTGGATGACCAACGAGGAATTCAGTGAAGACATGCAGCGGATCGGGGGTACGGAAGCGCTTGATGAGCCATACCTGGAAATGCCGCTGTTGCGCCTGGTGCGCAAAAGAATGGGCTGGCTGGTGATACTTTTTCTCGGCGAAATGCTTACAGCTACGGCGATGGGTTTTTTTGAAGATGAAATTGCCAAAGCAGTTGTGCTGGCATTATTTGTGCCGCTCATCATTTCCAGTGGTGGTAACAGCGGCTCTCAGGCAGCCACGCTGGTGATCCATGCGTTGGCTGTTGGAGACGTCGCATTGAAAGACTGGTGGCGTGTGATGCGCCGGGAGATTATCTCCGGGCTGCTGCTCGGCCTGGTGCTGGGTGTGATCGGCTTTCTGCGGATAGCAATATGGAGCGCTGTCGTCCCGATTTACGGTCCTCACTGGCCGCAGATCGGTCTTACGGTTGGCGTGACGTTGGTGGGGGTTGTACTGTGGGGTACATTTACCGGGTCTATGCTGCCGCTCCTGCTGAAAAGGCTGGGGGCCGATCCTGCGGTATCGTCCGCTCCGTTTGTGGCCACACTGGTGGATGTTACCGGTCTGATCCTTTATTTCTCGGTGGCCTACATCTTCCTGCAGGGATTGCTATTGTGATGGTTGGTACGGACAAAAAAAAGACATGCGATTGCATGTCTTCAGTTACTTCGTATGCGGAACAAACTTAGATAACTTTCACGTTGACGGCATTAAGCCCTTTCTTGCCGTCCTGAACTTCAAACGTTACCTGATCGTTTTCACGGATCTCGTCAATGAGACCGGAAACGTGAACGAAGATGTCCTGACCGCCATTGGCCGGCTTAATGAATCCAAAGCCCTTTGTTTCGTTAAAGAACTTTACTGTACCTTCTTGCATTGTTAAAAAAATAAATAATGAGGGACAAAGGTAAAACTATTCCCTGATATTTGCTCAATTTATTTTTTGAATCTTAACAGGATATAATTAACTGATTACGGGGATACAGGAAGATATCCAATAACACCGTAATTTCCGCCATCAGTTGTAATATACACCATGAATTGTAATAATACTTATCTGTAAGCAAGTAGTTGTCTGAATGGGTTGACGGGAGATGTTAGCTTTTTGGTTTACTTTCTTCCTAATTCGCTGATTCTCTTTCACATCGCAAGCTATATTTTTTTAGTAAAAAATTTTTACAATGAAGATTTTCCGTATCTTTGCAACCTGAAAAACTGTAAAATATTTAAAAACAAGCTGTA
This sequence comes from Taibaiella soli, assembly GCA_040392625.1. Classification (GTDB taxonomy): domain Bacteria; phylum Bacteroidota; class Bacteroidia; order Chitinophagales; family Chitinophagaceae; genus JBEBVQ01. Next base: position 16,187 of record JBEBVQ010000001.1, read on the forward strand.
ATGTCTCATTTATCCGCTGAACAAAAAGCGACAATATTTAAGGAATTCGGAGGTAAGGAAACCAATACGGGCTCTATCGAAGCGCAGATCGCTGTACTGACAGAACGTATCAACCATCTTTCCAAGCATCTGCAACAAAACAAGAAGGATTTCTCCACACACCGGGGACTGATGAAAATGGTAGGTCGCCGTAAACGCCTGCTGCAATATCTGAGCCGCACCAACCTGAACGGTTACCGTGCACTGATCGAAAAGCTTGGACTCCGCAAGTAACGATATTATTTTTTATAAGCTATTCCCAATGTGTTACACATTGGGGGTAGCTTTTTTTGAAACAACCCCAAACTGATTGTATGACATTAAATCCGACTTCCGTCTCATTCAAGCTGGATGACGGCCGGGAAGTAATTATAGAAACGGGCAGGCTTGCCCGCCAGGCCGATGGCGCCGTTACGGTGCGTCTGGGCAAATGCATCCTGCTGGCAACCGTTGTTGCCAACAACGAACCCAAACCCGGCCAGTCTTTTTTTCCGCTGACAGTAGATTACCAGGAAAAATTCGCATCTGCCGGACGTATCCCTGGCTCGTTCTTTAAAAGGGAAGGCCGGCTGAGCGACTCCGAGGTGCTGATCTCACGCCTGATCGACCGTGCGCTGCGTCCGCTGTTTCCTGAAGATTATTATTGTGATGTCCAGGTGATCGTGACACTTATTTCTTCTGATCCCGAAGTAATGCCCGATGCGCTGGCCTGCCTGGCGGCTTCTGCAGCCCTGGCCGTATCGGATGTTCCCGTACAGGAAATCATTTCTGAAGTGCGTGTGGCGCGTATCAACGGGCAATATGTGATCAATCCCGGTCGCACGCAGTTGAAAGAAGCCGATATGGACTTTATCATCGGCGCTACCGGTAAGAATATTATGATGGTGGAAGGCGAGTCGAAAGAGTGCCAGGAAGAAGACCTGATCACAGCGATCGAAACCGCGCATACAGCGATCAAGGTACAGATCAAAGCCCAGGAAGATCTGCGCGCAAAAGTAGGTGTGCAGGGCAAAAGGGAATATGTCCGGGCAACGGAAAACGAAGAACTGAAACAGCGTGTCGAAGCTTTTGCAGCGCAGAAGGTACTGGATATTGCGAGGGGCGCGTTTCCCAAGCACGATCGCAGCCAGGCGTTTAAAGACCTGGAAACCGCGCTGATGCTTCATCTGGCAGAAGGGCTTCAGGAAGGAGAAGCATTGCCTGATGAAACACGCAGTTTTGCCAAAAAATATTTTGAAGACCTGCAGTATTATACCGTGCGCAACATGATCCTCGATGAAAGCCGCCGGCTCGATGGCCGGAAGCTGGATGAGGTGCGCCCGCTGAATATGGAAGTGGACTTCCTGCCTTCGCCGCATGGCGCTGCATTGTTTACCCGTGGTGAAACGCAGTCGCTGACCACTGTGACACTGGGCACAAGCGAAGACGAACTGCTGGTGGAAACAGCCGCTACTTCCGACTATACTAAATTTTTCCTCCATTATAATTTTCCCCCGTTCTCTACGGGTGAAGTGAAGTTCCTTCGTGCGCCCGGCCGCCGCGAAGTGGGGCACGGTAACCTGGCCAAGCGTTCGTTAGCGCAGATGATGCCGGGTGATGATTACCCTTATACGGTACGTGTGGTTTCCGATATCCTGGAATCCAACGGATCTTCTTCCATGGCTACCGTATGCGCTGGCTCACTCGCGTTGATGGATGCCGGTGTGCCGTTCCCCAAGCATGTGGGCGGTGTGGCAATGGGGCTGATCTCACGGGCTTCCGACGGTAAATGGGCAGTGCTCACTGATATCCTCGGGGATGAAGATCACCTCGGTGATATGGACTTTAAAGTGACCGGTACGAGAGAAGGTATTTGCGGCATCCAGATGGACATCAAAGTGGATGGCCTGAGCATGGATGTAATGCGCCAGGCGCTTGAGCAGGCGCACCGTGGCCGGCAGCATATACTCGATGCGATGTATAATTGTATCCCGGCGCACCGTCCGGAACTGAAGCCGCATACACCACGGGTTGAGCAGATCATTATCGACGCCGAATTTATAGGCGCTGTGATCGGCCCCGGCGGTAAGATCATTCAGGAAATACAGCGTGAAACCGAAACCACCATTTCTATCGAAGAAAAAGATCAGAAAGGGTATGTTAAGGTATTCTCAGCCAATAAGGATGGTATCGATAAAGCGATGGCCCGCATTAAGGGGATCGTGGTTGTACCTGAGATCGGCGCCGAGTATGAAGGCACGGTGAAGTCAATTATGCCATTTGGTGCGTTTATAGAATTCCTCCCCGGAAAGCAGGGGTTGCTGCATATTTCGGAAGTGAGCTGGAAGCGCCTTGAGAACCTTGATGGCGTACTCGTCGAAGGAGATAAGGTTAAGATCAAGCTGGTGGGTACAGATCCGAAGACCGGCAAGCTCCGGCTGAGCCGCAAGGTGCTTATGCCGAAGCCTGAAGGTTATGTGGAGCCTGAAAAGCGTGAGCGTCCCGAGCGCCCTGAGCGGCGGCGCGACGGCGACCGTGATCGCGGCAGAGGCCGTCGTGAAGACGGTGGTGATCGACATGCCAGGAATAATAATAACAACCGCGCAGATCATTCCGATAAAGAAGAAACGTCACAGTCACAAGCGCAGCCCGGCGCCGCAAGCGCCCCTGCCGATGATGATGCAGATCTTGCATTGTAAATACTACGCTTGTAGTAAAATGAAAAGCCACCGGAATCATCCGGCGGCTTTTTTTATGATGCAGGGGGCTGCGTCGTTATTAGCTACAGGCCGGAATGATCACACGCTTCTAAATGTATTATTAAATATATTATGGATAATGTAAATAAAAACAGATTGTACGGTACGCACGCTGTCTTTTTATTTCCTAACTTTATGCTACCATAATCCGAAAGAAATGAGCAAAGAAAACGCTATAAAAATATTTGAACAGAAACAAGTCCGCACACATTGGGACGAAGAACAGGAAGCGTGGTATTTTTCCATAATTGACGTGATTGAAATTCTGACGGGAAGCAGTATCCCCAAACGGTATTGGAGTGACTTGAAAAAGAAACTAACCAAAGAAGGAAGTCAGTTGTACGAAAAAATCGTACAACTGAAATTTGAGGCAGCAGACGGGAAAAAATATGCTACGGATTGTTTGGACACACAGGATTTACTAAGGCTTATACAATCAATTCCGTCGCCCAAAGCAGAACCGTTTAAGCAATGGTTAGCAAAAGTAGGTTACGAAAGGATGCAGGAAATTGCCGACCCGGAACAAAGCCTGGACAGAGCAAGGGAAAACTGGCAAAAAGCGGGCAGGAGCGAAAAGTGGATACAGCAACGTATGTCGGGGCAGGAAACCCGGAACAAGCTTACCGATTATTGGAAACAAAGCGGGCGTTGAGCAATCAGACGAATTTGCCTTCCTTACCAATATCATTCATCAGGAATGGACAGGAATGACTGTAAAGAAACACAAGGATCTGAAAGGGTTAAAAACTCAAAATCTGCGTGATCATATGAGCGAAGCAGAACTGATTTTCACAGCATTGGCAGAGCTTTCAACCCGGCAAATTGCAGAAACTGAAAAAGCAAAAGGTCTGCAGCAAAACGCAATAGCAGGTAAAAAAGGCGGAGCAGTAGCAAAAATTGCAAGAAAGGAACTTGAAAGCAGAACCGGACAAAAAGTTATGACATCAGAAAACTTTTTACCACTACCAGCCGAACAGAAAAAGCTAAACAAAAAGAAATAACAGCCTTAACGTCATTTTTTCATTTCTATTCGTTAAGGGAATGTTAAACATTGGTTTTCTGATCTAAAATGCAAACCTTTTGTTAATACTTCCTGTCCTTATATAGAAAGGGTCTTTAAGATAATATCGGGTAAAAGAAGCTCAATGCTTATATTGATATTTGTTTGGTATTATGAAAAGATTATTTACCTTTCATATCAAATCGTTCTTTAAACTCAAAAAAGTTTGCCTATGTTATTCTCAAGAACTTACCGGTATCAGTCCGCTATGCCAATGGAGGACATCAGAACCCGCCTGGTGGGCAAGCGTGTCAAAGTGCATAACCTGGACTTTGAAGTGATGGAAAAGGACCGGCAGCTTAAGATCATTCCTCATGCGGAGCAGATAGATACGCTGAAAACGCTGCCTATCACGCACATCCGTTTCAATAACGGTAAAGGGGACAAGACGCAGATAGTGATCAGCTCGAAGATGCGGAGGATAGACCAGGGAGGGCCGTTGCTGATTGTTATTTTCTGTACGTTTATGTTGCTCGCTGGTATGATCGGTGTTCTTGCCGGTCACCAGGAGTATGCTATCTACATCTATACTTTTCTCGGCCTCGGTCTGCTGATCTTTACAATTTTCTGGATGCGTATGCAGACAGGATATTTCGATTATATCCGCAAGCTCCGTGATTACGTAAAGAAAGAAAGTGTAGCGTGAATTAATTATGAGTGATGAGTTATGAATGATGAATTCACACACAATTCATCATTCATAACTCATCACTCATAATTTTCAATTTTCCATTCATCATTCAATGTACCCCTTCAGGCTGTCTATGCCAACCGGCCCTGTAAATGAACGCATCAGTTTTCGTTCATGATCATAAATATTGATTTGCGGCAGCGATTCATATCTAAATGTCTTATCAATAAACTGCGCACTGTCCACACCCATAATTATGGTTTGGGGAAACGCATCCACATGCCGTCCGTTATTGAAATATTCCAGGTAAGGAAGCATTTGATGTCCTGCCATCAGCACCAGCTTGCTGTTATGGAAAAGGGATATATGCTGTATGAATAAGTCCGTCTGATCTTCGCAATGCCCGCAGGTGGGGTTAAACATCATCACAAGCAGATTGGCTTTGTTGTTCAGATCCTGATCTGTGACAACTGTGGTTTCTGCAGTGGTTGCTTCCTTTTTTTGCCGGACCGGCGCTTCGCCGGTAAACACAGGCGTAATCAGCCGGATGGCCGGCATCGGCGCCCCGGCCTGTTTATAATCTATGGATGTTGTGTCTTCTGTGCGCAAACTGCCGGATGTTGCAGTTTTCGCCTTTTTTTGTGCAGCGGCAAAAAAGAAGCTGCAGAGGAACGACAGTATTAGTAATTTGCATTTCATGGAGTACGAAGATATTATTTTAATTAGCTGATATGATAATTAGCTGATTAACTAATGTCTGTTGCGAGAAGTCATTTGCACATCAGCTAACCAGCACATTGGCTCATTAATACAAAACTACATTATGTCTGTAACATCACCCAATACCCCTTTGGCGGAGCGTATGCGCCCGCAGTCACTTGAAGATTTCATCGGGCAGGAGCACCTGGTCGGGCAGGGGAAAGTACTGGAACAAATGATCCGGAACCGGTCGGCACATTCCATCTTGTTCTGGGGCCCTCCCGGCGTAGGTAAAACCACATTGGCGCAGATCATAGCCCGTTCGCTGGGTATGATCTTTTTTACCCTTAGCGCCATAGACAGCGGTGTGAAAGAGGTGCGCAGCGTAATCGAGCAGGCACGTAAGGCCGGACATGCGCTTCTGTTTATCGATGAGATACACAGGTTCAATAAGGCCCAGCAGGACAGCCTGCTGGGCGCTGTGGAGAAAGGCATCATTACTCTGATAGGAGCCACGACGGAGAATCCGTCGTTTGAGGTGATCAGCGCCCTGCTCAGCCGTTGCCAGGTATATGTATTACAACCGTTGACGGAAGATCATATGCAGGCGATCGTCAGGCAGGCAATGGAGCAGGATGCATGGCTCCGGTCGGCAGGGAAAGAGGTGACAGAGTGGAGTGCCCTGCTGCAACTGAGCGGCGGCGATGCGCGGCGTCTGCTCAACCTGCTGGAGCTGGTTGTTTCTGCCATGCCAGCGGATGAAAAGCAGATTACCGATCAACTGGTACAGGATATCGTGCAGCGTAAAATGGCATTGTACGATAAAACGGGCGAGCAGCATTATGATATTATTTCGGCGTTCATCAAATCCATACGGGGCAGCGATCCCAATGCTGCTGTGTATTATCTTGCCCGGATGATAGAAGGCGGGGAAGATCCTAAGTTTAGTGCCCGCCGGCTTGTGATCCTGGCCAGTGAAGATATCGGCAATGCAAACCCTAATGCGCTGCTGCTGGCCACAACTACCTTTCAGGCGGTGGAGATGATCGGATGGCCGGAAAGCCGGATCATCCTCTCCCAATGCGTAACGTATCTGGCATCATCACCCAAAAGTAACGCTGCCTATATGGCGATCAACAATGCGCAGGCGCTGGTGGGTAAAACGGGCGACCTGTCCGTGCCGTTGCACATCCGCAACGCACCGACAAAGCTGATGAAAAAAATGGACTACGGAAAGGGATATAAATATGCTCACGATTTCCCGGGGAATTTTACGGATCAGGAATTTTTGCCGGAGAAAATATCCGGAACAAAATTGTACGATCCCGGTAATAACGTTGCTGAAAACCGCCTGAGAGAATATCTGCGTCAATGCTGGAAAGACAAGTACGGCTATTGACCAGTACTGCAATTTCCCCGCTATCCTGTGCATGGCATTGTTTTTTTATTCCTTTTTGAGGTAACCAAAAATCAATAATCATGAAACAGTTCATTTTAGGGACAGTCGTTATGGTAGCCATAACAGGTATGGTAGCATGTGACAATGCCAATAACACTGATAGTAAGGATCTTGCAGAAGATATCAATGAGCGTAAGCTGGACCATACCATGCTGGAGGATGACGCGGAATTTGCCGTATGGGCTGCAGATGAAGGGCTTACAGCCGTCCGGCTGGGAGAGCTTGCGGCTGCGCGGGCCGATAATCCGGAGGTGAAGCAACTGGCAGCATCCATTGTCGGGGATCATACGAAAGCAATAGATGAGTTGCAGTCACTTGCGGAAGCAAAAGGTATCACATTGCCTGTAGTGCCTGGTAATGAGAACCAGAATGATTATGACAGGATCGCTGCCAAAACCGGCGCTGATTTTGAAAAAGAATACATTGATTATACCGTCCGTGAGCACAAAAAACTGGTAGAAAAATACCAGGATGAAGCCGATGATGCCGGCGACCCGGATGTGCGTTCGTGGATCAATGCTAAATTACCCGTTTTACAGGAACATCTGCAACAGGCAGAAGCAACTCAGGAAACACTGAAGAAATAGGTGCGGGTATTGTTGTTATTATAGAATAATTATAGAATAGATTAGCCAATGTATCCCGGGAGCATTGGCTAATTTTTTACTTTTAAAATGTGTTGAATGTGCTCAACACATTTGTCACATCAGAAAAATTAAATTATGACCAGCCAGTTCATTGAAAAAACGTTTTACCGCACCATTTGCAGGAAATGAGACTTCCATGCCTCATCGCTGAATAATGCACTCAGGCTGCTGAATGAAGACTGGTCAGTAATACGCGGGTACACTTTTTTTAGCCAGGAATACCGGGCCGCATTACTCTCCATTGTCTGGACAAGCAGCGCAGCCTGTTCCGTAGAATAGCAGATATTCAATTGGCTGTTCAGATATCCCAGCCTGGCTTCTTCTGTAGGATAAGTCAATGTTTTCCTGTAGATGGACTGTGCACGGGCTTCGGTAACCGGTTCGGGGCAATCGCTGTTGGGAATTGCATCGCTGCCGGTGTCCGCAGTGAGTTTAGGATCCCGCCGGACGGTATGCTCGTTATAAAGTTCAATATCGTCGAGGAATTGTGGTGTTCCCGGAGGCAGAGGCGGCGCCTGCTTTTTATCCGGCGTTTCCCGGCGCACGGTTTCTTTTTTTGGTTTTGTTTCTTTTGCAGGGGTCACTACTGATGCTGTTGCAGGGGCAGGTTCTTCCCGGTAAGTAACGGGTGTATAGGCCACACCCTGCGCAGGCAGTTGGTCGTCTGCAGCATCGTTCCCCGGCTGCAGGTAAAAGCCCTGCTGCAGATCAAACAGGGCAAAGCCTTCCGTGCGTTTTGTCAGCAGGAAGCTCCGGTTCCCATTCTCAGGTACTTTGATCCGGAATGCATGCGCCGGATAAGCATTTTGCTGAAAGAGTATTTCCAGATTAATGATGCCCGGCTCCAGGCGGGAGATGATTGCGTGATTCTTCCCATATCGGGGCAGCATTTCGCCTTCCAGCTTTACATAAAAAGGAATGGATTTATCTCCCTGTATATAGACATATGAATAATCCTGGGCAGAAGAGGGCGACATCCCGAAAAAAAGCAGAATGACCAGGATGAAAAAAATGTACACAGTTTTTATTAGGTTCTTGCTCACATTATACCCTTTGTGTCGTTATTCCAGTTCAATCAGCACGGCGCCTTTTTCCACTGCTGTCTGTGCTTCTACTCTTACCGATTTTACGGTGGCATCTGCGCCGGCCTTAAGTACATTTTCCATTTTCATGGCCTCCAATACCAATAGCCCGTCGCCTTTGCGGATCTGCTGGCCCGGCGTTACGAGTACTTTCAGCACCATGCCCGGCATGGGCGCTTTTATGGGTTCCACCTGCTGCATAGCCTTCAGGTCCATCCCCATGCTGCTGAGCAATTGGTCGATCGGCTCGCTGATGCTTACCTCATATATCTGGCCGTCAATGCGAAGCGTCAACGTTTTATTCTTGATGTCCTTTTTTTCAAGGATGGCAGTATGACTTTTGCCATTATGAATGATGCTGATCAATCCGTTGGCCTGCCACTGAATATCGCAGTCTGCAGGCACATTATTGAGTATGAACTGCTCTTCGTTTTTATCTGCTGTAAAAGTGCTGCGTTCATTTACCGTTATCTGTAACATGGAGTATTTCTATTGTGAAGTGGAGCAGTAAAAGTAAATAATCCTTCAGGTCTCCGTTTCCAAATTTTCAAATTGCCTCATTTTCAAATTGCGGTGAAAGATTAATCATCCATCGCCCCTGCGATCAGCTCTGCTATATCAAGCACCGCTACATCGTCTTCTTTTTCATGCTTCTTCACGCCGTCAACCAGCATGGTTGTACAGAAGGGACAGTTTGCGGCGATGATCGTTGCTCCGGTGTCCAGTGCTTCTTCCGCACGTTCCCAGTTGACGCGGGTATTGCCCGGCTCTTCTTCCTTGAACATCTGGGCGCCGCCGGCACCGCAGCACAGGCCGTTGCTCTTGCAGCGCTTCATTTCCACCAGTTCGGCATCCAGCGCTTCCAGCACTGCACGGGGAGCTTCGAAAACACCATTCCCGCGCCCCATATAGCAACTGTCGTGGTACGTGATCCGTTTCCCTTTAAAGCTGCCGCCTTCTTTCATCTTGATGCGCCCTTCGTTGATCAGTTCCTGCAGCAGTTGGGTGTGGTGTATCACTTCATAAACACCACCCAGCGCCGGATATTCGTTTTTCAGTGTGTTAAAGCAATGGGGACAGGTTGTAACGATCTTTTTGATGCCATACCCGTTCAGGGTCTGAATGTTATTATAAGCCATCATCTGGAAGAGGAATTCGTTGCCGCTGCGCCTTGCCGGGTCGCCGGTGCACATTTCTTCCTTGCCCAGGATGGCAAAGCTTACGCCGGTCTTATCCAGTATGGTGGTAAAGGCTTTGGTGATCTTTTGCGCCCGCTGATCGAAGCTGCCGGCGCAGCCTACCCAGAAAAGTATATCAGGCATTTCGCCGGAAGCGGCAAATTCTGCCATAGATTTTATCTGCATGTTCGGTTTTCTGCTTGGGTTAACAAAATAATATTTATTGCTGCGCGGCTAATTCTTCTGCCCACTTGTCGCGCTCGTCGGGGCTGAACTTCCAGGGCGCCATATTGTTCTCGATATTGCTGAACATCAGGTTCCACTCCTGGGGGCTGTTGCTTTCTTCCATCACCAGGTAGCGACGCAGCTGGTATATGATGGAGAGCGGCTCTATGCCCACGGGGCAAGCCTCTACACAGGCATTGCAGGTAGTGCAGGCCCGCAGTTCTTCTACGGAGATGTAATCGTGGACAAGCGATTTGCCGTCATCCACGAATGTTTTGTTGACCGAAATATTTTTGCCCACTTCCTCCAGCCGGTCACGGGTGTCCATCATGATCTTGCGCGGAGAGAGTTTTTTACCGGTGATATTGGCAGGGCAGGCGGCGGTACAGCGCCCGCATTCCGTACAGGCATAGGCATCCAGAAGGTTTTTCCAGCTAAGGTCCGTCACATCTCTGGCTCCGAAGCGCTGTTGTGCAGGTTCCCCTTCCGCCGGCGTTGCAGGCGCCAGTTCCGGTTGCATCATGTATAGCACTTCGTTCTGGATGTCTTTCATATTCTTCAGTTCGCTTTGCGGACGCAGACGGGTGTAATAGGCCGTCGGGAATGCAAGAATGATATGGAAGTGCTTGGAATAGGGGAGATAGTTCAGGAAGAGGAAGACGCCTATGATGTGCATCCACCAGGCGGTGCGTTCAATGCCGGTCAGCGCTCCGTCGGATAGTCCTGCCATCAGCCCGGTAAAATGTTGTGTGATCCAGAATGGTTCTGTAGCGGTATAGTGTGCTGCGCCGCGGCTCTGGAGGGTCAGGTCGGCGGTGTTCATGGTGAGGAACAGGCCCATCAGCACGATCTCCGTAATAAGGATCAGGTTGGCATCGCTGCGTGGCCAGCCGTCAAGCTCTTTCTGGTTGAGGCGGCGGACGTTCAGCACGTTACGCCGTATCAGGAAGATTACGCAACTGATCAGCACCAGTGCTGCCAGTATCTCAAAAAAGCCGATCAGCCAACTGTAAAAGCTCCCCAGTACCGGCGCAAAAAGCCGGTGCTGGTTAAAGATCCCGTCAAGCACAATCTCGAGCATTTCGATATTGATGATGATAAAACCGGCATATACAGCGAGGTGCAGCAGGGCCGGTATGGGTTTTTTGAACATCTTCTTCTGGCCGAGCGCGAGCAATATCACATTTTTAATGCGTTTGCCGGGATTGTCAGACAAGTCTTCTTCCCGCCCCAGCCGGATATTCCGGCGGATGCTGCCTGTTTTCTTTGCGAAAAAATAAAGTGCAACCGCAGCGCAAATAATGAACAGTATTTGCTGAAGAATGGCCATGAAAAATGGGTTTGAAGCCCGAAAGTAGCAGGTTTTGCGCTAAAAACCATCATTTTAATTAGCTAATGTGATAATTAGCTGATGTGCTAATGACCCCTCGCGACAGATATTAGCTAATCAGCACATTGGCTGATTAGCTACTTAAAATGATCCTTTTAACGAGGCAATTTGAAAATTTGAGCATGAAATGAGCCTAAAGCATCAACTGCACTTTGTAACGCGATCCTGTTGCTGTAAAACATAACTTTAAGTTTATTTTCATTTTTCAAAATATAATTAGATATTTGCTCTGATGATCCATCGTTGTTTGTAACGATTATTTACCTTTGCTTTCACCATGGATATTCTGATCCCTTCCCCTGTGCTTTTATGTATATCAGCAGGCATCCTTTCTTTCTTTTTAAGTATTATATCCATACCGCGGATTATATACATAGCAAAAAGAAAAAGGCTGTTTGATATCCCCGATAACCGGAGGAAAGTGCATACGCATATCATCCCCCGGCTCGGCGGGGTTGCGATCTTTTTTGCATTTATGATCAGTACGGCATTATTCATTGATCCGTCATCATTTACTCATTGGAATTATTACAGTGCGGCAGCGCTGATCTTGTTTATTATTGGTATTAAAGATGATCTTGTCGGTCTTCCCCCGCTCAAAAAGCTTATGGCGCAGGTAGTGGCTGCAGGAATTGTGGTTTATCTTGCTGATATCCGCCTTACTTCCCTGTATGGCTTCCTGGGCATTTATGAATTGCCTTATGCACTGAGCGTTTTTTTCTCCGTAACGGGCTGTGTGTTTATCACTAACGCGTTCAACCTGATTGACGGTATTGATGGTCTGGCAGGCTCTATAAGCGTATTGTCTTCTTTGCTGTTTGGTCTGCTGCTGTTCATGACGGGCAACTTCAGCGGGGCTGTAATATCTTTCAGTCTGATGGGGGCTGTGGTCGGATTTCTCCGCTATAATATTTCTCCTGCCCGGATATTTATGGGAGATACAGGCGCTATGCTGATCGGATTCCCGATTGCTGTCACCGCGATCCTGTTTGTCCGGTCTTTCGATGCGGCTACCGATGCTTCGGTCTCTGCGCTGATCGACAGCTCACAAGGAGCATTGCTGCTTGCACTTTCCATATTGTTCATACCTGTGTTCGATACCCTCCGGGTTTTCACCACCCGTCTGATGAAAGGACGCTCACCTTTTAGTGCCGACCGGACACATCTGCATCATTATCTGCTTGACCTGGGATGCTCACATAAACGTACGGTGGTAGTACTTTTATCTGCCAATATACTGATCATATCAGTTTCGCTGATGATGCAGCATTACAACCTGAACCTGGGGGTAGCTGTACTCTTTTTTGTAGCTTTCGGATTATTTACCATTATGTATATGCTGCGTCGCAGGTTATATGCCATGCAGCACAAACAAGCCGCCGCTATACAGACCAACACTGTTGCCGCACAACCGGATGAAAATGAGCAATCTGCCCCTGCACTGAATGGGAGCATTACCGTAAAAGGGAAAAAGATAACACTGGAAGAATTAAGAATTGAAAATTGAGAATGGAGAATTGAAAATGAAGTGTAGTTTTTTCATTTTCAACTTTCAATTCTCAATTTTCAACTACATAACTCCCCGCTTGGTAGCGATAAAGATATAAGTGCCTGTTTTCATTATAGAGCAGATCATTGTGCTCATCCCGTGCCTGGCGGATATCATATTTTGTATAAACAGCCGTGTTATAACCACTCATCCGGGGGTTGAAGACCGTTCCGAACTTACTGAGCAGGCCGGCGTACCATAAAAAAGTTTCGTATCCCCTGAATACCCATTCATTGGGTGTGCCGCCATATGTTTCCCCGTAGCGCTCAGCCAACGCAGACCCCGAAGCCGTAGTGTGATCGAAATGGAACGGTGTCGTAAAGCTGAAAGCTATATTGATGAATTCCTCTGTCCTTTTAAAAAACGCACGGTTATTCCACGTCGGCATGCCGAAAACCTCAAAGCGGTAGTCGGGAAGGACTTCTCTCAACTGCTCCAGCAGGGAAGCTGCATAGTCCGTATTAAGCACCGGCATAATGATCACATTGGTCTCTGTGCTGTCAAACAACTGTTTGAGTCTTGCGGGGGACGGCAGTTTGTCGCAGGCGATCACCTCGTATCGTTCCTCTTCATCAGCAGTGATCAGGCGGTAGGCCGTTTCATCAACCTCCGCTGTACTGCGCCGGTAAATGAACAGCCTGTTCCTGGGGAATTTCTTTCTTGCGAATGTACGGATCTTGTCGCAGTGCGTATGGAGTGTTGGCTGCAGCAGGGTAAAATAAGGGTTGTTGCTGATCCCTCCGTCTGACGGAGACAGCACGGAAATGAAATTAACCTGTTTTTTCTGAGCAAAATTTGCCAGCGCTGTCACATCAGATGAGGTGACGATGCCGATCAAAAGATCTGATGACGCCAGTGTTTTATTCTGGATCAGTTGGGTGACGGAAGTGCGGGGGCCGGTGATGTCGTGGACATATACATCGATCTTATGCCGGGATTCATCAATGGTGTCTGCCGCCAGCTTCATCCCCTCATAGAAAGATATGCCCGCCAGCGCTTTTACAGGCACCTTGTTGCGGAAGGTGGTGGAATTCCCCTTTACCAGTTCGTCCATATACAAAGGCGCCAGCACATCGATACGATAGCGTTCTTTTTTTACTGTCGGAGGATAAACGGCAGAATGCTCTTTTACCGTTTTAGTTGCCGGGGTTTCTGTTTCTGATTTTTTATCGGATCCGGATCTTTCCCTTTTGAAAAGCTTTTTAAATATCTGCCCCGAAGCGTCTCCCGGTGTTCCCGGAAGAAAGATCCCTAAAAGGCAGATAAATATCAGAAAGCGTTTCATACTGCATACCGTTTTAAGAAATTCTGCATTTCATACTACTCCCATTCGATCGTAGCAGGCGGCTTCGAGCTGATGTCGTACACTACGCGGTTGATACCATGCACGCGGTTGATAATATCATTGGATATTTTCCCGAGCAATTCATAAGGTAAATGTGCCCAGTCTGCCGTCATGCCATCCACGGACGTTACGGCCCGGAGCGCTACGGTATATTCATACGTACGCTCATCGCCCATGACCCCTACGCTTTGTACTGGCAGCAGGATAGCGCCCGCCTGCCATACCTGGTCATACATGCCGCTGTCGCGGAGATGTTGGATGTAGATGGCGTCTGCTTCCTGGAGCATCAGCGCTTTTTCTTCCGATACGGCGCCGAGTATGCGGATCCCCAATCCCGGCCCCGGGAACGGATGGCGGGAGAGGAATATATTGTCGATCCCCAGCTCGCGTCCTACTCTGCGCACCTCATCCTTAAACAGGAAACGGAGCGGCTCTACCAGCTCCATCTGCATGATCTCCGGCAGGCCGCCTACGTTATGATGCGATTTGATGGTAACCGAAGGACCATGTACAGACACAGATTCTATTACATCGGGATAGATGGTACCCTGACCCAGGAAACCGACTTGCTGAATATGCGTAGCTTCTTCCTGGAATACGTCAATAAACAGCCGCCCGATCGTTTTCCTTTTCCGTTCGGGATCAGAGATTCCTTCCAGCGCCTTATAAAAACGCTGCCGCGCGTCTATACCTTTGGTATTAAGGCCCAGATGCCGGTAACCGTCCAATACCTGGGTAAATTCATTTTTGCGCAGCAGGCCGTTATCAACGAAAATACAATAGAGGTTGGGCCCGATAGCGCGGTGTATCAATGTGGCGGCAACCGTGGAGTCCACACCGCCGCTGAGCGCCATCACTACTTTGCCGTCGCCTACCTGCTCTTTGATCCGGGCGATGGTGTCTTGTATGAATACGGCGGGCGTCCAGTCCTGGCTGCATCCACAGATATCCACAACGAAATTTTTCAGGAGCTGCTTCCCGTCCGTGCTGTGTGTTACTTCCGGATGGAATTGTATGCCGTACACAGGGTTGGCGGCAAAATCTGCTGCTGCTTTATACGCTGCTACGGGAATACTTGCTGTTTGTGCTACTACCTTAAATCCTTCGGGCAACTCCTTCACCGAATCGCTATGGCTCATCCATACCTGGGAGCCTTCGCTGATCGTGGCAAGCAGCGGGTCTCCGGCGATCTCCTGCAGATGCGCACGGCCGTATTCGCGGTGCGTGGAGCGGCCAACCGTGCCGCCGGATTGTAAGGCTAACAATTGGGCGCCGTAGCAAATCCCCAGTACCGGCACTTGTCCGGCCATCGCGCGGATGTCCGGCTTCGGCGCATGTTCGTCATTCACTGAGAACGGGCTGCCGGAAAGGATGATCCCTTTAAGGCCGGGTTCATACGGTACCGGTTTGGTACAGGGCTGTATTTCGCAGTAAATATTCAGTTCACGGATGCTGCGTGCAATAAGCTGCGTGTATTGCGAGCCAAAATCGAGGATCAGGATCTTATTGTTCATGCCGATATCAGAGTAAATACAATTATGCCTGGCCCGTAGTGCCTCCGAATGTGAAAGGCATAGTAACGGTTTCCTGGTCTTTGATCGTGCCGTGCGTAGCTTCAAAACGCTTCACGTTGTCGATCAGCGCCCGCATCAGGCGTTTGGCGTGCTGCGGGGTCATTACGATGCGCGATTTGACCTTGGCCTTCGGCACGTTAGGCATTACGTTTACGAAGTCAAGCACAAATTCTGCAAAAGAATGTGTGATAATCGCCAGATTGGCATACGTGCCATCAGCCATTTCTTCCGATAATTCTATATTTAACTGTTGCTCCTGTTGCGGTTCCTGTTCCATATTGATCACTTGTATCTGGTTGCGAAATTAGTGAAAAACGGGAAACTATATCCGATACGGCTCATTATGTTTATCTTGCACTGCCAAACCGGAACATGAAACCCATTCAGTCTCTTTTACCACTCCTGGAAGTTCCCCGAAATATTGTTATTACGACACACTACAAGCCGGACGGCGATGCTGTCGGGAGCTTACTGGCGCTTTATCACTACCTGACCCGGAAGCAGCACCGGGTAACCGCGGTTGTGCCGAGTGAAGTACCCCGGTTCCTCGACTGGATGCCCGGTACGGATGCAATAATAAATTACGAATCAGCTACTTCCCGTACCCAGGCAGCGATCAAAGAGGCCGATATTATTTTCTGCCTTGACTTCAATGTATTCACCCGGGTGCAAAAGATGGAAGCGAGCCTGTCGGAAGCCGGCGCGGTCAAGGTGGTGATCGACCACCATATGTTTCCTGCTCCGGTGTGGGACTATGGCGTCAGCGAGCCGGATAAAAGCAGTACCTGCGAGATGGTCTATGATTTTATCCGGCAGAGTGGCGACCTTGAAATGATCGACCCGGACATTGCCGCCTGCCTGTACACGGGAGTGATGACGGATACCGGCTCCTTCCGTTTCCCCGCAACGACGGCCAGTGTGCATGATATGGTGGCGGAGCTGAAACGCCGGGGATTGGAGCATACCCACATTCACGAGGCTGTATATGATTCATGGTCTGTGGACAGAATGCGCTTCATCGGGTATATGCTGATCGAGCGTATGGAGATATTCCCTCAGTGGCAGGCCGGGCTGGTGACGGTTGCGCGGAAAGATCTGCAGTTGTTTTCACTGGGCCCGGGCGATACGGAGGGGCTGGTCAACTATCCTTTAAGCATTGGCGGCATACGTTTTGCCACCCTGATCACGGAGCGCGGCGACGATATAAGGCTGTCTTTCCGGAGTAAAGGCGATTTTGATGTAAATGCTTTTGCACGGGAATATTTCAATGGCGGCGGGCATTTTAATGCCTCCGGCGGCCGGTCGTCGCAGAGTTTTTCTGACACGATCGCTCATTTTAAGAAAATTTTGTCCGATATTCACCCCCGCTAACTAAAACATATGAATAAACGTAGTATCCCCATTGCCCTTTTGGGAATGAGTTTCCTGTATCTGAATGCCTGTAACTCAGGCGATGGCTTTAAAACAACAAAGGACGGACTGGAGTACCGGATCGTAAAAGACAATCCCGGTGATCAGCATCCGGCAATCGGCGATCTGCTGGAAATGCACATTACTACCCGCGTTGGCGACAGCGTCTTGTTCGACAGCCGTAAGCTGAATAACGACCAGCCCGTGCAATTCCCGCTGGCGGAGCCTGCGTTCCGCGGCGATATTTCTGAAGGGTTTACTTTGCTGACACCCGGGGACAGCGCCGTATTCCGCGTTTCCCTTGATTCTGTAAAAAATGCCGGTGCGCAATTGCTGCCCTGGATGAAGCCTTCGGATAAATTCCAATACGAAGTATTGCTGGTTTCCGTAAAATCACAGCAGGCTGCCATGCAGGAAATGGAGGCCCAGGCTGCACAGCAGAAAGAAACGGATGAGCAAGTGCTGCAGGAATATTTTACCCAGAATGGTCTGAAACCCGTCAAAACAGCCAGCGGCCTGTATTACCAGATCGAAAAAGAAGGTACCGGCAACACGGCACAGCCCGGGCAGCAGGTGACGGTAAACTATACCGGACGCACGCTGGACGGCAATGCATTTGATTCAAACGTGGATCCGAAATTCAACCATGTAGAGCCGTTTACCTTCCCGCTGGGGCAGGGCGCCGTGATCCCGGGATGGGATGAAGGTGTTGCTTTACTGAAAAAAGGAAGCAAGGCAAAGTTGTTTATCCCTTCGCCGCTGGCTTACGGAGCGCAAAGTCCCGGACCCGAGATCCCGGCGAATTCGATCCTTGTTTTTGATATAGAGGTAACCGATATAAAAACGGCTGACAATAAATAATAAATATTGGCTTCCTGTGTACCAGCACAGGAAGCCCATTAATAAAATATACACTTATGCATATGAAGAAAATATTGTTCCTGACCGTGGCTTGCGCTGTCCTGGCGACAGGCGGCTTTGCCCAGTCAAAAAAGGATAAAAAGAAAAAAGACGGCGCTGCAAAAACAGAAGCCGGAGCCTCTCAGGTAGCGCCCTATTCCGTTACTGAAAACGGCCTTGAGTACAAGCTGCTGAAAGATGTGGCCGGTAAGACCGCAAACGTAGGTGACTTTATCGAGATGCATATCATCACCGGTATCGGCGACAGTGTGCTGTTCGATTCTTACCAGATGAATAATAATCAGCCGGTGCCCTTCCAGGTACAGCCTGCTGCATTTAAGGGAGATATCGGGGAAGCATTCACGATGATGTCTGCCGGCGACAGCGCTATATTCCGGGTTCCGGTGGATTCTATCCTTAAAACCGGCGCGCAGGCCCTGCCTTGGATGGAAGCGGGCAAGGACATGAAGATCAGCTATACGATACATGTGCTCTCCGTAAAGACGCCCCAGCAGATGCAGGAAGATATGCAGCGCGAAATGGAAACGCAGAAAGGAACTGATGACAAGCTGCTGCAGGAATATTTTGCCGAAAACAAGATCAAGGCAGAAAAAACCGCTTCCGGTCTGTATTACACCATCTCCAAAAAAGGGACGGGGCCGTTGCCGTCTGCCGGTGACAGCATTTCTATGAATTATACCGGCAAGCTGCTAAACGGTGAAGCATTTGATTCGAATGTGGATCCTCAGTTCCAGCATGTACAGCCTTTCTGGTTCCTGCTGGGTATGCGCCAGGTGATCGCCGGATGGGACGAAGGCATCGCGCTCCTGCCCAAAGGCAGCAAGGCTACCCTGTACATTCCGTCGGGACTGGCTTACGGCCCGCAAAGCCCCGGCCCGCAGATACCGGCCAACTCCGTGCTTATATTTGATGTAGAGGTTGTGGATGTGAGAAAGGGAGGTCAGTAAAGGAGTTGTCGAAAATGATCAGAAAAGCCATCTCCGGAAGCGGGATGGCTTTTTGCATAAATTTTTATAAATAGACGGATAGATTTGTCACCTGTCGGCGACACTGTATATCAGGAATAAATACTTGTTCTAACCCTAATTCTTTTGCATTTTTACCCACTGAATATAAACACATATGGCTGAATCAGAAAACGAAAAAGTACACTGCCTGATCATCGGCTCCGGCCCCGCAGGTTATACGGCCGCTATATATGCGGCACGCGCCAATCTGAAACCCGTATTATACCAGGGCCTGCAACCGGGCGGGCAACTGACCATTACCACTGACGTGGAAAATTACCCCGGATATCCCGATGGTGTTATGGGGCCTCAGATGATGATAGATTTCGAAAAGCAGGCACAGCGCATGGGCGCCGATGTACGCTGGGGGCTTGCTACCAAAGTTGATTTTTCGAACCGCCCGTATAAAGTAGAGATCGACGAAGAAAAATGGATCGAAGCGGATAGCGTCATCATCGCTACCGGCGCTTCTGCCAAATGGCTGAATATCGAGTCCGAACAGCGTCTGAACGGGCATGGCGTTTCCGCCTGTGCTGTGTGCGACGGCTTCTTTTTTAAGGATAAAGAGGTGGCTATTGTAGGAGCAGGGGATACGGCCTGCGAGGAAGCGCTGTACCTTTCCAAGCTTTGCACGACCGTGCATATGATCGTCCGCAGGGATGAGATGCGCGCCAGTAAAGTAATGCAGAACAGGGTGCTGAAAACGCCGAATATTAAAATTTACTGGAACTCGGAAACGGAAGAAGTGCTTGGGGGCGGGAAAGTGGAAGGGGTGCGTATAGGCAATAACCAAACCGGTGAAAAAACGGAGATCCCCGTGAACGCTTTTTTCGTGGCTATCGGGCACGAACCTAATTCAAAGCTGTTTAAAGGCTGGCTGGATATGGATGAGCAGGGCTATCTCATTACGCAGCCGGGCTCGTCCAAAACCAATATTGAAGGTGTATTCGCCTGCGGCGATGTGCAGGACAAAATATACCGGCAGGCGGTTACCGCTGCGGGCAGCGGGTGTATGGCCGCCCTGGATGCGGAAAGATACCTCGGCAGCCTGGAACACGGGTAATGGTGCGCGGCAATAACTACTGCCGCACGCCATTACGCTACACTGAGACCATCATGATCAGGTTGCTTGTAATGCTGATGCTTGTGACAGCGAACATACCCGACGTGGCTGGGCAGAGACGGCGCGCGTCCAATACAACTGTGACGACCGTTGACTCGCTGACGCGCATGGTGATTGTAGTGAACGAAAGCAGGAACACCAGGGATACGATCCTGAATGTTAAGGATACGGGCACGTATGTGCCGCTGCTGCCCCCGGAATCCCGGGAGGTATTGCCGTTCAGGGATGAGCAGGGCGCCGTTATCTATCATAATCTTCCGTACAACAATCCTGTTCTTTCCATACAGGTAAAGATGGTGCATAGTGTGGTGCGGAGTATAAATGAGCTAAAGATTTTTGTAACCTTCAGCAATAAATGGCCCCGCTCACAGAAGTTCCTTTTTGATCGTCCTTCAGCGCCGGGCTTTGCTTTGTGGGGCGCTTCGTGCCGCATCATCAGCGAGCAGCACGGCAATGTACTTGCCCGTGAGGGGAAACCGAGATATCAGACCAATGCTGCAGACTCCGTAACTATGCGCCGCCATCAGTATGTGCTGAAATCAAGCGAATGGATGATGAAACAGTTCTCTGTGGCCGATATGGTCGTACTGAACGAAAAGATTTGCAGGAACGGGAAACTCCCGCCCGGTGATTATACCTTTCAGCTTATCTTCCAGGGAAACCGGTCGAATATTGTGAAGTTTACGGTGCGGAAATAATTTACATGCAGTATCAACTTGCAGACTTCATGCATATCGCCGTATCAGCCGCAGGTTGTGTGTGCGTTTCTTTTGTGTAATGCTGATAATGCCGCCTGTGTCTATCCGGTCCAGCACAACCCTGCCCGCGGTATCCGTGGCATGAATGATCTCGTTCGGATTCAGCAGGATGCCTACATGTGTGATCCGGCCCTCAGCATTGTCGAAGAAAGCCAGGTCGCCACATTGGCTGTCTTGCAGAAAATCTACGGGAGTTCCTGCCTCGGCCTGATCTTTGGCATCACGCGGCAGCTTCTTACCGCACAGCTTATAGACCATTTGGGTGAATCCGGAACAGTCGATCCCGGCCATGCTTCTGCCGCCCCATTGATAAGGTGCATGGAGGTATTTGAATGCCCAATGTGATACCTGCTCATCATTGAATATTGTCTTTTTGGATGACAGTCGTTTCCCTTTGAATTTTCCATTGCCGCCGGGCAATTCGATCGTACTGCGTTTCATGCCGAACAAATCGGATCCCAGAGGCAGCCACATTTCCCCCCGGTCTGTGATCAGCCTGTTGTTGTTATGAGCGGATAGATAAGCGGTTGTTTTTCGGTATGATTTCAAAGGAATCAGTCGCAATTGTGCAGCCTTGCACCATCCTTCGTAATCATCTGCCGCACACCGGATATGCATCCATCCCCCGTCAATAGCCGCCAGCACTTCTGCTTTTTCTCCAAACAGCAACTGGCTTACCTGCTCGGAGCGGTGTGCAGGCTCCGCCCGCAAAGGCATCACAGGTACATTACAACAGGCATAAGAAAGTATCATTCTGGTTTGTTGTTTTGTTGGTAAGAAGATGCGTAATGACATGTTTTATGCGCATCTCAAATCAGTCGTAAAAATACACCTGAATACGATAGCAGCGCATATGCCGGTCATAAAAAACGGATGCTGCTTTATACAATCAGGAAATTCCGGTTCTTCAGCTTGCCGGTATCAAGGATTTGTGCCAGTTGTATATCCGGTATCCCGCGCAAGTGCTGCACGAGCTCCTGTGCTTTGCAGGCAGCGTTACTACCTTGCACCATCCAGATAAAATCCAATTGCTTCAGCTCGGGCAGCAGGTATTCCTCACGGCTCTTCAGCCGGTACAGGATGTAACGCTCATCACTGAGCGGCACACAATATTCATAACCCGGGAAGTAATAGGCGCCGGCGTCTGCTTTTACTATTGATTTGTCAATATCCGGCCGGCGTACAAAACGTATCCCGAAGCTCAGATTCAGCATCCTGCATAAGGAGGTGGCAGATAGCCTGCTTGCCAGTCCTACCAGTACCGTATCGGAGAAAAAGGCTTCCTGCACGGGCGCCATATCGAGTGTATGTTTCTTTACAGACATTGCCGGCTGCGCTTCATAACTGCAAATTTCCTGAATATTCTTTAATTTGAAAATTTGAAAATGTAAAGAGCTTTACCGGCCCAATTCCCCGGCTTGTTGTATTTTTGGCACTAACCATGACTATGCAACAGAAAATACGCGCCATATTCCAGGCGTCCATAGACGTCAAGCAGCAGGTGATGCAGGACCCTGTGCTGCTGAAAACCATAGACGATATAACCCATGTGCTTGTTGCCGCATTCCGGCAGGGCAATAAAGTGTTGTTTTGCGGAAATGGCGGCAGCGCAGCGGATGCACAGCATCTGGCGGCGGAGTTCAGCGGCCGTTTTTATACGGATCGCAATCCGCTCCCGTCTGATGCGCTTCATTGCAACACCAGCTATCTGACCGCCGTGGCCAATGATTATGGCTATGATGTCGTGTACAGCCGGATGATCAAAGGCATCGGGAGGCCGGGAGATGTGCTCGTGGGGCTAAGCACTTCAGGCAATTCGGTCAATATCATCAAAGCGCTGGAGCAGGCCCGCGCGCTGGGTATGACCACCGTAGGGTTTACCGGCCATACCGGCGGCAGCATGAAAGCATATTGTGATCACCTGGTCAATATACCAAGCGCCGACACGCCCCGTATCCAGGAAGGGCATATCACAACCGGCCATATTATCTGCCAGCTGGTAGAAGAATATCTTTTTTCAGACAACGACAAACAAGCATGACTAAATCTATTAGCCGGCAGCAGATCGATAACAACTGGACACTTTTCCTGGATCGTGACGGTGTGATCAATGAGGAAATTACCGGCTCGTACATAACACGGTGGGAGGATTTTGTATTTTCCTCCGGCGCCCGGGAAGCGCTTGCTTTATTCAGCTCCCTGTTTGGCCGCATCATTGTAGTAACCAACCAGCGTGGCGTAGGGCGTGGTATCATGAGCATGGACAGCCTGAAAGAGATCAACCGGAATATGACATATGCCATCCGGCAGGAAGGTGGCCGGCTGGATCGTATCTATGCCTGCACAGCTATCTCAGACGATGATCATAACCGGAAGCCCAACACGGGTATGGCGATGCAGGCCAAAGAAGATTTCCCGGGAATTGACTTCCGGAAGAGCATTATGGTGGGCAACAGCCCCGGCGATATGGAGTTCGGGAAGCGCCTCTCCATGTACACTGTTTTTCTTACCACCACACATCCTCCCTATACATTGCCTCATGATCTTGTTGATGAGCAGTATGATTCTCTGCTTGCATGGGCCAATGTGCTGACGGGAGCGTTATCCGGCATTAATTAAACGCCTGCCGCTCAGTTGGGTATTGCCAATGTGATATAAAAAGTAGTGCCTTTATCTGATGACGCTGCGCGGATTGTTCCGCCCTGCATTTCAATGTATTCCTTACACAGGATCAGGCCCAAACCAACTCCTTTTTCATTCTGCGTCCCGAAGCTGGCCTCGTTCTTAAGGGTAAAGAGGTGCTCCATTTTTTCAGGACTGATCCCGACCCCGGTATCGGATACGGAAAGCGTGCAAGCGCCTGCAGCAGAGACGGCATGTACCAGTATTTTACCGCCGGGGTGTGTGAATTTGATCGCATTATTCAACAGGTTCCGGAACACTACACCCAGCATATCCGGGTCTGCGATTACCTTTTGCTCCGGCTCTATAGTATATTCCAGGGTAATGCCCTTCTTGGCTGCGATGGTTTTTCCCACATTCAGTACATTCCGCAGCGCATCATTCAGGCGTACTTCCCGCATCTGCACCGAAGCGCCGTTCATTTGTTTATTAGCCCAGAGCAGCATATTGGAGAGCATATCAGAAGTATGCTGGGTGAGATCTAATAAAGACCGGTTAAATATTTCCTTTTCCTCTTCCCGGAGCGCCTGCATATTGATCAACTCAAGATAGCTCTGGATAGAATCTATCGGGCTCCGCAGATCATGTGCAATGATGGAGAATATCCTGTTCTTCTCCTGGTTGATCTGCTGCAGCTCCTTATTCTTCTTTTCGATGGATTTCAGCCGGTGCACAGCCAGCCGATGCTCGCGGAGGTAGTTGTTCCGCAGGTAGCGTATCATAAAGTAGATAAAGCATATAGTGACTACATAGGTCGAGATAAGGTCTATATACCTTTCATTGACCGATTTGTAGGTCTGCCGGACCATTTCGGGCATTACCTGCTCCGTTACAAGCAGTGACTGGGCCATTGTAATATGCGTAACCACAACGATCCAGTGATGCCTGGGCGCAGTCAGGACAATCAGCAGCATAAACGTAAGGAAGAAAAGAGGCAGGACAGGGCCGTTGCTGCCATTATCTAAAAAAAAGGATAACGTCAGCGTTGCATAGGTGGCTATAATATAAGCAATGATACCGGGGGTGTGTATCCGGCGGCGCCGGGAGAGGTAATAAAAAAAGGCCTGGAGTATAAGAAGGGCCGCAATAATAATAGAGCTGCTGATAAGACCGATCCACAGATTGAACGGCAGCAGCAGCAGCAGAATGATAAATGAGAATACCGATATGGCGTGAAATGACCGGACTTCTATGGGAAATTCCGAAGGAAAGCCGATAAGCTTTAGCCATTGCTTATTCAACTTCCGGATATGCATATTGATAAACTGTGACATTAATTTTAAATGACCAAATGGTTAATTATGCTGTTACCCATCAGCGCTCTTACGCTTCCTTGCAGACCTGAGATTCAGGTATTCTACCAGTACTGAAAATGCCATGGCAAAATAGATATAGCCTTTGGGTATGTGCTGGTCAAAAGCTTCCGCAGTCAATGATACGCCGATCAACAGTAAAAAGGACAATGCCAGCATTTTGACTGTGGGGTGCTTATTGACGAAATTACTGATTGCACCCGCGGATGCCATCATAACGATCACTGCAATAATTACGGCAGCGATCATAACCCCGATATAGTTGGACATACCGACTGCGGTGATCACCGAGTCGAGCGAGAATACGATATCCAGCAGCAATATCTGGAAGATCACTTTCCCGAATGTCAGTTTTTTTGCGCCCGTACTGTATTCATGATCCGATCCTTCAATGCGGCTGTGGATTTCCGTAGTGCTTTTGTAGATCAGGAATAATCCGCCCAGCAGCAGTATGAGGTCGCGCCCGGAGATGGTCAGCTTCCCCTGCCATGTAATATGGGAGATGTCAAACCAGTCGGCGATGTTGAATAACGGCGCTGTTAAAGACATAATCCAGCTCAGGGAGAGCAGCAGCAGCACACGGGTGATCAATGCCAGGCCCAAGCCCACCTGCCGTGCTTTTTTCTGCTGATGCTGCGGTAGCTTATTGCTCAATATGGAGATAAACACGATATTGTCGATCCCCAGAACAATCTCAAGCACGGTAAGCGTCAGTAATGATACCCAGATTTCAGGGTTAGCAATCCATTCCATAATATAACGAAGTTGCGAAATTAAATAATAATATGATACAGCGGTTTGCAATTTGTGTACAGGAACGCGCGTAATGAACCTTTTGTTGCCGGATTATTTAATTTGCGGCCGAAATCCGTACCCAATCCGGAAAAACCAGACTGCTGCATTCTGTCAACCGATAATAAATATACATGAAGATCCTGTTCCTCCTGCCGTATCCCATAGGCAAAGCTCCGTCGCAGCGTTTCCGTGTTGAGAATCTGTTGCCGCTGCTGGATGAAGCGGATATCAGCTATACATTGCGTCCTTTTATGGATCGGGCTACATGGCAGGTGTTATATAAAGGTGGGTCGTTACCGCAAAAAATGTGGGGGATCTGCCGGGGTCTTCTGGGCCGGTTAAAGACCATATTATCAGAAGCATACGCACACGATTATATTTTTGTACACCGCGAAGCAGCTCCGCTGGGGCCGCCGGTATTTGAATGGATGCTTAAAAAGATCTTCAGGAAGAAAATTATTTTCGATTTCGATGACGCCGTCTGGATACCCAATACTTCTGCCGGTAATAAAATAGCGGCTGCATTTAAATCCCACTGGAAAACAAAGTATATCTGCAGGTGGTCGTACCGGGTATCTGCGGGAAATGACTTTCTTCGCAGGTATGCCGTACAGTCGGGCGCTGCATCTGTGGCGAGGATACCCACTGTAGTGGATATGGAGCGGCGGTATAACCGGGTTAAAAAACACAGGGCAGGAAAAGTCACCGTCGGATGGACCGGCAGTCATTCCACCCTTAAATACCTGCAGGAACTGGTCCCGGTAATTGAAACTTTACAGCAGGAGCTGGACTGCACCTTCCTGGTCATCGCGGATAAAAAACCGGAATTGCCGCTGAATGACTGGCAATTTATACCCTGGGATCCTGATACGGAGATCGAAGATCTGCTCCGTATGGATATCGGTGTAATGCCGCTGACTACCGATCCCTGGAGTGAGGGGAAGTGCGGGTTCAAGCTGATCCAGTACCTTTCGCTGGGCATCCCTGCGGTGGCAAGTCCTGTTGGTGTAAATAAAGATATCATTGAGCATGGCGTAAACGGATACCTGGCAGACGGCCGTGAGGAATGGCTGTTGGCGCTCCGGCGCCTGGTCGTGGATGCGGATCATCGTAAAGCAGCAGGCGCTGCCGGTCATGAAAAGATGATCCGGGAATATAGCGTAGCTTCACTCAAAACGTCTTTCTTATCGCTTTTCAAATAAGATCAACCGGCGCCCGGTTTATGGCAAATACAGAACATACACTTCCCGGTCAGGCGCAGCGGCAGTTATTTACCCGCAATCTGATGCGCTGGCACCGGCATCACAATGACCGCAGCTTGCCTTGGAAAGAAGAAAAAGATCCTTACCGGATCTGGCTTTCGGAGGTGATATTACAGCAGACACGGGCTCAGCAGGCTATTCCCTATTACCTGAAATTCCTGGAAGCTTTTCCCAATATCGGTGCACTGGCGGCAGCGGAAGACCAGGTTGTCTTTCGTCTCTGGCAGGGGCTTGGCTATTATAACCGTTGCCGGAATATGCTGGCCACGGCGCGGTATATCATGGAGGCATACAACGGCAGCTTCCCCGGTTCATACGACGATCTGCTGCAGCTTAAAGGAGTCGGTCCTTACACCGCCGCGGCCATCAGTTCGTTCGCATTCGGGTTGCCGCATGCCGTTGTGGATGGAAATGTATATCGCGTCCTGGCGCGTTACTTCGGCATCGAGACGCCATCCGACAGTACGGAAGGGAAAAGGCAGTTTGCCACGCTCGCTGACGCGCTGCTTGATAAGCGCAGCAGCGGCGCCTACAATCAGGCCATTATGGATCTGGGGGCCACTGTGTGTACGCCATTGGCTGCGAAGTGTACTGTATGTCCTTTGCACAAACATTGTTTTGCATTCCGGCAAGATGCAGTTGATCTGTTTCCGGTGCGGAGCAAAAAGCAAACGGTGAAGAAGCGTTACTTCCATTATCTGTTATTACAGACGGGACGCCATATCTGGATCCGTAAGCGTCGGGAAAAAGACATATGGCAAGACCTGCATGAGCCGTACCTGATCGAGATGCCGTATGCGCTCGATGAGGAAGCTGTGCGTGGTACAAAGGCTTATCAGCAATTGCAGTTGCCCGGGGCCATATCACCTGTGTATGAAGATCTGCTGACACAACGACTAACGCATCAGCTTATTGAAGCCCGCTTTTTTGTGGTGCGGCTGCAGCATAAAAATGATATTAAGATTCCTGCCGACGGTGCCTGGGTAACCCCTGCTGCCTTGAAAAAAATGGCATTTCCCAAAACCCTTGTATCTTTTTTTGAAAAAAAATTATACTTTTAGAAACGCATGTGATGAATAATTTATTTTTAGAAAAAACAATGTGGCATGAAAGGTGTAAACAGGGTAATGCTGATCGGAAATCTGGGTAAGGATCCTGATGTCCAGTTTCTGGAAGGAAATATTACTGTTGTGCGTTTCCCGCTGGCTACGACGGAAACATTCAGGGATAAGAACGGCGTATCTTCATCCCAGACAGACTGGCATACCGTAGTGCTGTGGCGCGGACTGGCAGAGCTTGCCCGGAAATATCTCCATAAAGGAAGCCTCATCTTTGTGGAAGGGCGGCTCCGGACCCGTAGCTGGGAAGATAAGGACAATATCCGCCGTTTCACAACAGAAGTGATCGGAGATAATTTTGTGATGCTCGACCGGCGTAAGGACCATACGACCGAAGAAGAGGACAGTTTATCGCCGGAATAATCTTAATTCGGAAATTTGAAAATTTGAGAATTTGAAGATGAAACAATAGGTTTGAAGTGCACCCGTCACAACAGCATAGACTTTTTGTTACTTGTTCCGGTATCATCCGGATTCACTAATTTTCATGTCGGGAAATAAAATAATGGCCGTAATGCATCCAATAATAGTAATATTTTCAAATTTTCAAATACCCGAATTTTCAAATTTAGGATGAACGGCCTGTTACAAATAACCCCTGAAGGTTTTTCAGTTTCGGATGTTACGATCCTGATGATCATCACGTTGGTCTTGCTATTGCTGACGGCAGTCACCTCCGGTGCAGAAACTGCCTTCTTCTCCCTCAGGGCAAAAGACGTGCATCATCTTAAAACAAAAGATCAGCCCAATGCCCGCATGGCTGTTAACCTGCTCGACCATCCGCGGGCGCTGCTCGCCACCATACTGGTCGCAAGTACATTTATAAATATTACGATCGTTTTTACGGCCAACCGGTTGATCGGGAAAATATTGTCGGAGATGGATGTGGCGGCTTCCGCCACAGGGGCGTTACTGATCAAAGTTGTTGTTATTGCCTTTTTGCTGATCCTGTTCGGTACGATACTGCCGAGGGTCTATGCCAGCAGGAATAATACCCGTATGGTGATCTTCGCGGCTCCTTTACTGACCGTTTTGCTGCGTTTGTTCCGCCCGGTAAGCCGTATGCTGGTTTCCTCCACTTCTTATTTTGAGGAAAAAATGACGACAAAATCCGCAGATGTTTTCAGCACCAGGGATTTTGAGCAGGTGATCGAACGCACGGTCGGGCATACGGCTACGAAAGAGGAAGTGAACATCTTTAAAGGTATTCTGAAGTTCGGGAATATCACGGTACGCCAGATCATGCGTACCCGGCTGGATGTGTCTGCCATCCCTTACGATTACACATTTGCGCAGGTACAGCAGTCGGCCATCCGTGCCGGCTATTCCCGCATGCCGGTGTACCGCGGAAACCTGGATGATATTGCAGGGATGATCCATACTAAGGATTTCCTGCCGCATACCGAAGATGATGATTTCGACTGGCATGGTCTGATACGTCCCGCGTATTTTGTACACGAGGGAAAGCTGATCGAGGATCTGCTGCATGAGTTCCAGCAAAAGCGTATTCATTTTGCCGTTGTGGCAGATGAATTCGGAGGGACTTCCGGGATCGTGACGCTGGAGGATATTATGGAGGAGATCATAGGTGATATCAGGGATGAATTTGATGAGGATGATATCAATTTCAAAAAGCTGGACGACCGGAATTATATCTTCGACGGCAAGACGCTGATCAATGATGTATGCCGGATCATCGGGATCGCAACAGACAGTTTCGAAGCTGTAAGAGGAGAGAGCGATTCGCTGGCCGGTCTGATCCTTGAGATCAGCGGCCGCTTCCCGGCTATCAACGAAACCGTTACCTGGCAGCAGTTTGAGTTTACCGCATTGGAACTTGACCGGATGCGGATCACCCGTGTTAAGCTGTCGATACATGATCCTGATGAAAACGATTCTTTTTAATGAGCCAATTAGCTGATGTGCTGATCAGCTAATATCTGTCGCGAGGGATCATTAGTACATCAGCTAACTAAAAAAGGATTGATAATGTTTATAACTGTATTGATGCTACCTGCGGGTTTTCATTATCTTTAACTATTGAAACATGACAAATGCCGGTGAATAGCAAGCATAAATTTACTTTTGAGGCCGATTGCCGGAATTGTGATGCACGTACCAAAAGTATATTCTGCCATCTGGGGCATGGAGAACTGGAGGAATTTAACGACATGAAGTCGTGCGTTATTTTCCGTAAGGGACAGCTTATTTTTGGAGAGGGAGGGCATCCGCTGGGATTGTATTGCGTCAATGCCGGCAAAATAAAAATTGCGCATTCCGGCCCCGACGGTAAAGAGCAGATCGTACGTATGGCCCGTGGTGGGGATGTGCTCGGGTACCGGGCGCTGCTTACCTCCGAACGGTACAACGCAAGCGCCGTAGCGCTGGATGACAGCGAGATTTGCTTTATTCCCCGTGAGGCATTTTTCAATGTGCTCAAGACCAATACCGGGCTTTCTTATGAAATCATAAAGATGCTCTCTACCGAACTGCGGAAAGCAGAACGGATGATCACAGACCTGGCGCAAAAGCCGGTTCGTGAACGTATGGCAGAAGCGCTCCTTTTCCTGAAAGAAACCTATGGCTTCGAAGCGGACGGCGCTACCATCAACGTCTCCCTCAGCCGGGAAGATATCGCAAACCTCGTAGGGACGGCGACAGAAACGGCTATCCGCCTGCTGTCGGAATTCAGGCAGGACAAGATCGTGGAGTCTGCCGGGAAAAAGATACGGATACTGGATATGGACAAGCTCGTCCACATAGCACGGCTGTATGATTGAATTATGAGTTATGAATGATGAATGATGAATGATGAATGATGAATGATGAATGATGAATTGGGATGGAAAATTCATAACTCATAATTCATAATTGGTCATTGGTCATGCATGGTTCTGTATATTTGCCGTTTCTAAAACGCACCCGTGAAATATCGTAATGCCTTACTGATCGTACTGATCGTGATCCTGATCGACCAGGTATCGAAGTTTTATATAAAACTGAATTTTTCCTATGGCGAAGATCTGCTGGTGCTGGGCAGCTGGTTCCGTCTTCATTTTATTGAGAATGAAGGTATGGCATTCGGGATGAAGCTCAGTGATAACAGCATCGGCAAGCTGGCGCTGACCTTGTTCCGCCTGGTTGCTGTAGTATTCGGCTTTTTCCTGCTGAAGAAGCTGGTGGTGAAGCAATATACACGGGGGCTGATCATCTGCGGTGCATTGATCCTGGCCGGTGCTGCCGGGAACCTGATAGACAGTATGTTTTACGGTCTGATCTTCACGGAAAGTCCGTACTGTCCTCATTTCACTACCGTTTGTGAAACGGCGCGGCTGGTAGCGCCGGGTCAGGGATACGGGCAGTTCTTACATGGTAAGGTTGTGGATATGCTCTATTTCCCGCTGATCAGCACTACGCTTCCGGACTGGCTGCCATTTTGGGGCGGGGACCGGTTTGATTTTTTTGAACCTGTTTTTAATATCGCCGATACTGCAATCTC
>JBEBVQ010000002.1:0-32563 GCA_040392625.1 Taibaiella soli
CGGACTAAAGCAAAATAAGCTGTATGCTATCTGCGGGATCCTGAATGCAGCGATCCTGTTTATCTCCAACTTGGTACTACTGGTGGCTTTCCGGATGGGCGTGCCAGCCTTACTGATCTCCGCCGCACTTGCCAATTTTATTACTATTGCCGTGATCCTGATAAAAACCGGGACATTCCGGATGGTTGCCCGGCGCTATTTTTCACCGGCACTGGTGCGCCGTTTTGTGCGCTATTCCCTTCCACTGCTGCCAAATGTAATAAGCTGGTGGATGATAGACTCGGCAAACAGATACCTGATACTACATTATCTCGGCCCGGACAGCAATGGTATCTATGCGCTTGCTGCGCGGTTCCCAACTCTGTTGGTGGTGGTCAATTCTATTTTTTATATGTCATGGCAGGAAAGCGCCATCACCGAATATACGAGTACGGATCGTGACGCTTTTTACTCCCGTATCTTTCACCGGTTCTTTATACTTGAAATGTCGGCAGTCCTGTTCCTGATCGCGATCTCCCGCGTATTGGTAACCAATGTAGTGAATCCGGAATTTGCCGAAGCCTGGCAATACACGCCGTTGTT
Source organism: Taibaiella soli (assembly GCA_040392625.1). Classification (GTDB taxonomy): domain Bacteria; phylum Bacteroidota; class Bacteroidia; order Chitinophagales; family Chitinophagaceae; genus JBEBVQ01. The sequence goes on from JBEBVQ010000002.1 coordinate 583, forward strand.
GTTCCTTTCGGTAGCATTTTCGGCGTTTTCAGCATTTTGGGGAACAGGCTATCTCAGCAGCAAACGGACAATAGGGGCATTCACCACCACTGTCTTCGGCGCCATAGTAAATATCGTATTCAGCCTGATACTTATTCCCCGGATCGGACTGTTTGGCGCCGTCATAGGATCCACGTTGGGATTTCTGGCCTTGTGGCTGCTCAGGATATTCACCACACGTAAATATTTCCATATCCGGATCCCTGCAAAAACAGTTACCCTGTATGCTGTACTGAGCCTGCTCTTTCTGTTCCTGCAGTTCCGCATCAGCAATACGACAGGCACAATCCTGATGATCGCCTCCGCTGCGGGGATTTTCCTGACAGCCAACCATTCCCTGATAGGGCAGGTTTATACCCGCCTGAAACTGCAGCTTAAAAAATAGTAATACACAATTATTTACCTGCCTTTATATAACGGGTATGCATAAGCCCGATAAAGCAGGCAAAAACACTGTAATAATTATACCGGAAGTCCCTGTCATGCTGGTAAATAAAAAACTGACTTAGTATGTACAATGCAGCAGAAAGATGCAGCATGCACAATATGTACCTGACGGGATCTTTTTCCCCGCCTTTTCTATACGCCCGGTAAAAAAGGACAGCCAGGGCTGTGTTTAATAACAGCCACAGCCACGGATCAAAAAAATGGACTTCCCGGAGCGCCTTGTAACCGGAGAGGGCGGCTTTCCTTACCGGGTCGTCATAATTGTAGGTAAGCCCTAAAGGATTGGCAGGTTCCGTCCAGAAAGCAATGTTCCAATATTCTTCTAACTTATACCGCGGGTCGATCCTTAAATAATGCAGAAAACCCTGCCACCTGTTTTGGAAATACAGGAAAGGGTGTGCCGCAATCGCCTTGATCCATTGTGCGGAAACGTCCTCGTACAAATGTTTGTTGGGCTGCGGTAATAGTGACGGTGTTCCGTCTTTCGGCCAATAAATATCATCAATGGACGCCGGAGTATATGCCTGCATAAATGCATCATAATCAAAATGCTCATAGCCGGTAACAGACGCCGGAAAATAATTCTCTTTACTCAGTTTGCTGATCCCTCCTATATCCAGCAGTTTCCACTTATAGCCCGGAAAAGTCCGGCCGGCCGACAGCACTTTGTACGTAAAAAAATTGTGGGCAGGCAATACCAGCGCCATAACTGCCACTACGACCATCGCCTGTTTCATCCGGCCGCGTACACACCATGTGGCTGCAAACAAAAGCGGTAACAGGGCTATAACCGCATTCATGCGGACATAGAGGCCATATATAAGCAGTAAAAAAACAAATAAAAACACCAGGATCTGCAGTCTGCGTCCCGGTATCCGGTGCTGCCTTAACAACACCACCACAGCTAATCCCCACGCAATAGCATGGTGGGCATCTTTCATGATATACTGGGGAACGAATATGAAAAGTACCGACAGAACAATACCGATACCAAATTCCGTCCACCTCAGATCCCGACGTACCAGCAGCATGGAAACAAAAAGCCAGTACAACAGCATCTGCATACAGTAGAGGCTGTAATATTTCCCGGTGAGCAGGTACAACTGGCGCCATCCCCACGATAAAACCGGGGCGTGCCAGTCGTTATAGTTCTGATCCACCATCTGCCTGTACATATTCCAGGTATCCACACTGTAAGATCCCGGAAAGAATACATAGGCCAGGTACAGAAACAAAATAAAAACAATACCAATACGTATATATATTCCTTGTTTGTGAATTGACATTAATTATACTTGACCGGCTGTTAATTCATTCCGGGATAAAGATAAAATAATATCAATTTACACAAAAAGCAAAATACATTCTTTGAGCATGAGCCGCTACTAAGCCGTACCGGGTTTTACTTTAGCTTTCATTTTTTCCGCGCCGTTAGCACCCTCATCCAGGGCCTCCACGATCCGCTTCCGCGCACTGTCCTCAAGTCCTTTCACTTTCCTGCTCACGGCATCTTTCAGATCAGCCACTTCGTCCATTGCATTACGCGAAGCGCGACCCAGCCTGTGTTTTAAATCACTGGCCTTGTCTGCTATATCGCCGCGTATAGCTGCCCCTTTTTTGGTACCAAATAACAATCCTACTGCAACACCTGCAGCCGCCAAGGCTACCATTGTTCCTGTTTTCATAACATTTCTTTTTATTAAGTGATTTGATTGTACATACTCCTTACCTATTAACATAACCATGCCAGCGTGCTGTCACCCTGTCTCCTAAAAAGTGTAACAGTCATACATTCCCGAATGATTAACAACATGCTAATCCACTCGGGTATTTGATAACAGATAGCTGCAACGGGCATAAATAGCCGGTAATGCTGACGCCGGCTTTCCCCAAAATGCAAGGTGTCATTTTTACAAATGAATGTATCTTGTACGGCTGAAGCGTTTGATCGCCGGTCAGGAAACTTGGTACCGGGTATGGTTTTTTAAGGAATTAGTCTCAGATGCGCAAATTATTACGGATAACCGGGTGGATTACAGGCAGCGTCCTGCTGATTGTCCTGTGCGCACTCATCTTCATCCACACACCTTACGGTAAAAATTTCGTGCGCCAACAGGTATTGAATTTCGTCCGGAGCAAGGTGAGCACCGAGGTGCAGATCGGGCGCATAGATTACCTGCTTCCTGTAAGTGTGGAGCTGAATGATGTATTGGTCATGGATGAAGCCAATGACACCTTGTTGGCAGCACGCAAATTAAAAGTAAACCTCAATCTGCTTACGTTGCTGTATGGAAAACTGACCGTGCCCGGAGTTACCCTGCAGGGCGTAACGGCATATGTTTACCGTCAGGCTCCCGATACTGCATTCAATTTCACCTACCTCATCAGCGCTTTTTCCGGCAGTGACACTACTGTAGCAACCCAACAGAAGCCCGAAAGCGAATCTTCATCCCCGATGCGTTTTGACATCGGCCGACTGTCGCTTGAAGATATCCATATCCGCTTCGATGACTACACGGGCGGCACGCGCCCTGCACTGGACCTGGACGAATTGTTGCTTTCTTTGGACAGAACGGATATCACGAACCTGGATTTCGGAATCGACGAGCTTGAAGTAAACGGGCTGGCGACCCGTTTTATACAGGATACATCCTGGCTGCCGCCACTACCCGATACGTCCGGACCGGTAAATTTCGGGATAGCCGCAAACCAGATCATCCTCAACAACATCGCTTTCAGCTACCAGGATAATATCAGCCAGGCACAGTTTGATATCAATCTGAATTACCTGTTGCTGCAACCCCGGAGTATTGACATTCCAGGGCAACGGATCGACATCAAAAAACTGGCGCTTGATACTACCAATATCACCATGCTCGCAGGTCTTGCTACCCCGGGTGAAAACCAGCCGGGAACGCTTGATACCGGAACTACCACCCAGGACTGGCACGTCACAGCCGGGGACATACAACTCGCCGCCATTAATTTCAAAATGGATGATCCTGCCGCTCCTTATCAGCCGCATGGAATGGACTACAGCCATCTCGACATCCGCAACCTGAACCTGAATGCTGAAGCACTTTATTATACAACCGACAGTATATCAGGCGATATAAAGCACCTCTCAGTGCAGGAGCGTAGCGGACTTGATCTTAAAGAACTGCGCACCCGTTTTGCCTACCATGCACGCGGCGCCGAGCTCAACGATCTGTACCTTGCTACCAGCGGCACCGTATTACAGGATCATCTCGCCATCAGCTACCCTTCCCTTCAGGCACTGCAGACAGATCCGGGATCACTCACATTGAATATCGATCTGAAGAAAAGCAGTGTGAGCTTCAGCGATGTGCTGTTATTCGTTCCCGACCTGGGCGAACAGGATTTCTTTGCACAGCACCATGATGAAATACTACAGCTCGATGCATCCGTCAACGGATATATGAATGACCTCAGCATCGTGAAGTTCCATCTCCGCGGGCTGGAGCGAACAGAAGCGATCCTCAGCGGCAGGCTCAAAGGTTTACCGGACGCCGGCAAGCTGTCATACAACCTGGACATAACCCGCATACAATCTTCGGCGCGCGACCTTACGCCGCTCCTCCCCGACAGTCTGCGGCAACAGATCCGTCTGCCTGATGCATTTGGCCTTTCCGGACAGGTACACGGCACTGCACTGGATTACAATACGGAACTGGCGCTGATGACTACCGAGGGTAATGTTTTTGTGAAAGGCTTCCTGCATATGTCACCGGGAGAAAACCGGGAAGAATATGACTTGCAGCTAAAAACCGACCGGCTGCACCTTGGCCGTATCCTGCGGCAGGACTCGCTCATGGGACATGTATCTGCCGATTTTTCCGCAAAAGGAAAGAGCTTCAATCCGCGAACTATGGAGAGCGGTTTGAGTGGGGCTGTTCACTCGGCACAGCTTAAAGGATACGATTATAATAACATCCGCCTCGGCGGACGTATGACAGGCGTGAACGTACAATTCGGGATCCGGTCAGCAGATCCCAATGTGCAACTATCCCTTGACGCATCTGCAGGATTCAACGACAGCTTCCCATCGGTTATTGCGGATCTCGCAATAGACAGCATAGACCTGTACGCCCTGCATCTGGCCTCCAATGCCACTAAAATAAGGACGCGGATACACGCCGGCGTGCCGGTGCTCAACCCCGATTATCCCGAGGCTGCCGTATCCATTAACAATACCATTCTGCTGATACAGAACCAGCGCCATGAGATTGACAGCATGTATATCGTGTCGGCGCCCACACCCGACAGCAACCAGCAAATCACCGCCTCCCTGGATATGCTGTATGCTACCGTTACAGGCCATATCCCCCTTACCCAAACCGGATCTGCTGTTCAGGAACATATCAGCCGGCATTATACGCCGGACAGCACAGATAATATAAACAGCGCAGACAGCGCTCGCCCGCCGGTTCAGTACGATCTGCAGATCGCTGCGCATGTAGTTGACCGGCCATTATTGCGCGCAGTGCTTCCGGGACTGACAAAGCTTGATACCATACATCTGAACGCCGCTATGGACGAGCGAAACATTGAGCTGGAAATGACAGCGCCGCACATTATCTACGGCGCCAGTCATATTACAGGTGTAACTGTAAACATAGACGGCCGGGATAGTGCATTTACTTATGATGCCGGTGTAGCGAGAATAAGTCAGACAAATTTTGAATTGAACAACGCCTCCGTAGAAGGCCGGGTCGCACAAAACGAAATCACCACTGCCTTACACATTCGCGATACCGGGGAAACAGACCAGTTCCGCATTGCAGCGGTTATCCGGCAGCAGGATAGCGATCAGGTCATATCGCTGCAGCCCGATCTGCTGATCCATTATAAGCCCTGGCAGGTAGCCACGCCCAACCAGATCGTTTTGGGTCAGGAAGGTTTTTATGTAACAGGATTTGAGATCAGCAATGGGAACAAGTATATCCGGATCAGCAGTGAAACCCCCACCTATAATGCTCCGCTCACTGCATCGGTAAATAATCTGTCGATTGGCGAGATCACCCGGATCGTCAGCAAAGCAGATACCCTGCTGGCAGATGGTACCCTTTCTGCAACAGTCAACCTGCGGCAGATCAAACCTGATATGCTGCTCACCGCTTCCGCCGATCTGACACAGGTATCCGTACTGAACACCACGATCGGGGATATCCGGATAGAAGCTGCGCACCGCGATGCAAACACACTGGACGCAGAAATGAGCATACAGGGGCAGGGAAATGATATTCATCTGGCTGGTCAATACTACACACAACCCGTCGGCGGGAATAATTTTGATATAGACCTTGACCTGAACGCGATCAATCTGCAAAGCATGGAAGGGCTTGCGATGAATCAGATCCGGAACAGTTCCGGATTTCTGAGAGGGAAATTAAACATAAAGGGAACAACGCAACAACCGCTGGTCACCGGCGATATACGGACAGATCAACTGGCCACAACCATATCCATGCTCGGCATGCAGTACCGCCTCCCCGATGAGCAGATATTATTCCGGAATAACGATATCCGGCTGGACGGATTTGATATACTGGACAGCGCCGGCAACAAGATCACGATTGACGGGACGGTAGCGATGGGAGACCTTACCAATATGCAGCTGGCATTGCGTGTCCGTGCAAAGGATTTTAAAGCGTTAAGCTCTACTGTGCGCGATAATAAATCATTCTACGGGAGCGTAGTGGTTAGTACCAACCTGGACATAAAAGGCCCTGCCAGCGCACCTGATATAGGCGGCAGCATCGGTATTGAACGGGGCACTGCATTCACAGTAGCACTGCCCGAATCGGAAGTAAAGATCCGGGAGTCTGAGGGCATCGTTGAATTTATCGACAGCCGCGACACTGCGGTCGCTCATGTGCTGTGGCCGGCAAGCGACGATACCCTGTCTTCTGCGCTGGCCTTCAATCCGGGCGGGGATATCAATATCAATATTGCCATTGATTCTGCTGCAGAATTCCGCCTGATCGTTGATCCCGGCACGGGAGATCATCTTCGCGTTCGCGGGCAGGCCGCATTAAACGCCGCCATTACCCCCGGCGGAGAGCTTACCCTTGCCGGCACTTATGAACTGAGGGGAGGGGCTTACCAGCTCAATTACAATATGATCCGCAGACGGTTTGATATCGTTCCGGGCAGCAGCATTACGTTTGCCGGCGATCCGCTTGATGCGCATATGGATATTACGGCCATCTACGAAGCCAACATTGCTCCGTACGACCTGGTAGAAAAGCAGGTGCCCGATCCGGCACAGCTTAATTTTTATAAACAGCGCCTGCCCTTTGATGTGCACCTGAAGATGAGCGGGGAGCTGCTGCAGCCATATATCAGCTTCGATATAGATCTGCCGGAAGGACAGAATTACCGTATGGCCGCCGAGGGCGTGGATCTTGTACAGGCAAAGCTCAGCCAGCTGCGCACCGATACTTCGGAGCTCAACAAGCAGGTATTTGCCGTGCTGATCCTGAACCGGTTCGTCGGCGAAGATCCGTTCGCTTCAGAAGGCGCAGACGTTTCTGCGGTGGCCAGGCAAAGCGCCAGCCGCTTTATATCGGAACAACTGAACCGTTATGCTTCCGGGCTTATAGAGGGTGTGGACCTGAGCTTTGACCTGGTATCTTCCGAAGATTATACAACCGGTGAACGGAGAGAGCGAACCGACCTGAGCGTTGCTGCAAGCAAATCACTTTTTGACGACCGGCTCACAGTAACCGTCGGCAACGACTTCAACCTGGAGGGGTCGCAATCCGGCAGCCAGGAAAATACCAGCCTGATACCCGGCAACCTGGCCGCAGATTACCGGCTTACACCGGATGGCCGGTATATGCTTCGTGCATACAGACGAGACCAGACCGAAGGCGTCATGCAGGGCTTCATCACCGAAACAGGATTTAACTTCATAACCACCCATGAATACAACAGGTTCAGGAACCTGTTCAACCGGAAGCGCCGGCAACGTGAGTGGAACAACCGGAACAGGAGCCCGGAGCAAAATGAAGCAAAACGTACCGGGCAGTAACCTGATTTGTATAACGCATTGTATAACTAAATGAATACCCGTATCCACATTATCTGTTTACTATCCGGCCTGTTGCTCATGGCCTCGTGCAGCAATACCAAACATCTGGCTGAGGGAGAATCCCTCTTCCTGGGTGGCACGGTAAAGATTGAGGATAAGGAAACGCCCAAAAGGGAACGCAGTGGGCTGGAAGACGATCTGGAAGGGGCTATCCGCCCAAAGCCCAACAGGAAACTCCTGGGTATGCGTTTCCGGCTGTCGATGTATCACCTCGCCGGGCCAACAGAAAGAGAAAGAGGCATACGGCACTGGTTGCGGAATAAAGTCGGAGAGCCGCCGGTGCTGACCAGTAGCTTCGACCAGGCATATAATGAACGATTACTTGTCAACATACTGAATAACCGGGGCTTCTTCCATCCCGGAGTTACATCAGAACTCCGGACTAAAAACAAAAAATCAAAGGCGTACTTCAGCGTGACCACCGGCCCGCAATACAAAATAAGGAACACCACCTTCGTCACCGATTCTTCCAAAATCACCAAAGACATCGCGGCGACAAAAAGGAGAACCTTGCTTAAAGAAGGCACCCCCTATAATCTCGATCTGATCAAGGGGGAACGCGAGCGGATAGACCGCATCCTGAAAGAAAGAGGCTACTATTACTTCAAGCCGGATTATATCCTGGTGCAGGTCGACAGCAATGTGGGAGACTACCAGGCAGATATGTTCGTGACGCTGAAGCAAGATGAAATACCGCCCGAAGCACATAAAATATACACCATACGGGATGTGTTTGTGTACCCGAATTACCGCCTGAACAGCCCGCGCAATGATACCAATAAGGCGAATGCCATTATCTCGGACGGCTATCAGGTCATTGACCGCAGAAGGACATACCGGCCGATCGTATTCAAGCAGGCCATGCAATTTGGCCCGGGTGATGTGTACAACCGCACAGACCACAACACTTCGCTGAACCGCCTGCTGAACCTGGGCACATTCAAATTTGTAAAGAACAGGTTTGAAACATTCAATACACCGGAGCCTGTAATGGACGTCTATTATTACCTGACACCCTTGCCTAAAAAGGCTTTACGGTTTGAGATCGGCGCATTGACAAAAACGGACAGCCGCGCCGGCTCCCGTGCCAGCATTGCCTGGCGTAACCGCAATGCCTTCCGTGGTGCGGAACTCTTCCAGATAAAACTCAGCGGCGGCTTCGAGGCACAGTACGGAGGAATGGTGCGCCAGCCTAATACCTACCATGCCGGCGCAGAAGCCAGCATTACCGTACCGCGGTTTGTAGTCCCGCTGCTGACCATACCTCCTTCGAGTATGTTTATGCCGCATACCTATCTTAAGGCCGGCTACATGCTTGAGACACGAAACCGCCTCTTCCGCATCCATTCTGTAAAAACTTCCTACGGTTTTTCGTGGAAGGAAGATATCCGTAAAGACCATCAGCTTTTTCCCATCAACATTACCTACGTCCGGACAGACACACTCGGTACCACTGAAAATATGAATCTGAACTATGGCAATCTTGTGTTCAACGGATTGATCATTGGTCCTACCTATCAGTTTACCTACAACTCACAGATGGGAAGGAGGAGAAAAAGTAATTTCTATTTCGACGGGCGGGCCGATTTCTCCGGCAGCTACACCGGCATCGGGCACAGGGCGCAATACGGAGATGAGCCTGACCGCCTGTTCGGCCTGCAAATGGCCAAATACCTGAAGTTCCAGACAGACTTCCGGTATTACAGGAATTTCTCGCCGAAATCATCCTGGGCTAACCGGTTCTTTTTCGGTGTAGGAATGCCTTATGGTAATTCCGTACAGATGCCCAACGTCAAGCAGTTTTTTAGTGGGGGCAACAGCAGCCTGCGTGGCTTCCGTTCGCGGATGATGGGGCCAGGTACATTCAATGAATTTTATCTTACCGGCAACCGCTCTTATATCGAATTGCTGGGTGATGTAAAACTGGAACTGAACACCGAACTCCGGACAGAAATTTACAAATTCCTGAAAGGCGCCATCTTTGTAGATGCCGGAAACATCTGGCTCTATAATGATCATCCGGAGTTCCCGGGAGGCAAGTTCACTACCGATTTTTACAGGGAGCTGGCCGCCGATGCCGGTATAGGGTTGCGGCTGGATTTCAACATCATCATGCTCCGCCTGGATCTTGGCGTACCCATACGGAAACCCTGGCTGCCGGAAGGATCGCGCTGGGTATTCAACAGCATGGATCCGGGTGATCCGCAGTGGAGAAAGGAAAACCTGATCCTGAATATTGCGATCGGTTATCCCTTCTGATCAGGAGTGAGGAGTGAGGAATGAAGGGTGTAGGGGCGATCCTGCGTGATCGCCCAATGAATACAATCTACTAATCAGCCAATATGCCAATTAGCTGATTATGGCATTTACGCCGGCAGCGTTATCTCAAAAACAGTACCCGCCGGCTTATTGTCTTTCACAACGATCTGTCCCTTATGTTGCCGGATAATAATACGGGTAAGGTACAATCCCAATCCGGTCCCTTTGGTCTTCCGGGTATTTTCATTACCGATGCGATAGAATTTACCAAAGATCCTTTTCTTTTCACTATCCGGAACGCCCGTGCCCTGGTCTGCCACTTTCAGCACCAGGTTGTTAGCGGCTTTCTGAAGTGAAACGGCTACCGGTGTTGCCACCGGTGTGTATTTGATGGTATTTTCAAGCAGGTTGTTGATAGCCATCCGGAGCAGCAGCCGGTCGCCGGTGAACGAAAGCCCCGGCATGATATGTGTGGCAAAACGCTCCGGGTAACGCAGGCTGAAAGCAGCCACCGCTTCCTCAGTCAATGCCGACAGATCCAGCGTTTCATGAGCAGAAATATACTGCCTCCCTTCCATCTGGGAAGCGATCAGCATATTATTGCACAGTTCATTCAGCCGGTTGGACTCCACGATACAACGCTCCAGCAGCAAGTGCCGTTTCTCTTCATCCAGATCATATTTTTCCAGTGTCTGGAGATTCAGCTTCATGGCAGCAATAGGCGATTTCAACTCGTGCGTCACACTCAGCATAAAATTGTGCTGCTGCCGCGAAAGCAGCATATTCCGGCGGAAGGACGTATAGACAACGGCGGCCCCGGTAAGGATCACCAGCAGGGAAGTAATGCCTTCGTACACATATTGCCGGGTACGGGATCTCTTTTTCTGCTCCAGGTATCCCAATGCATTATGATACGCTTCCGGGGCATTGCCCGGATCCATATGTTCGAGCAGAGATTGCTTTTGCTGTTCGTATATCGTTACGCTCTGCTTCTCCAGGCTGATACCCCAGAACAGCATAGCCGCGATAATATAGGCCAGCAACAACAGGTACAATAATGTAAACAGACGCATATTCGTGAATGAGCCAATTAACTGGTGCGCAGATTAGCTAATGTTCTTCGCGAAACACGTAAGCTAATCATTTTGTTTTTTTTCTGCTCCTTTTTCTACACGCAATCCTACCTGCAGCACTTCCGGCAGAGGATTGACACGCATATCCTGTTCCAGGCTGAACTCATAAATGCCCGGCCTGCCCAGTACCTGAGCATCCTGTACATCCGTAATGGCCATACGCTGCTCCCATATGCTACCCATACCCCTGCCCAGCCATTGACCGGCGGGAGTAGCAAGCGGGATCTCGATCCGTGTTGTTTCGGCAACCGAATCTCCCGGCTGCTGCGTATTTACCCGCAGCCACAGGTTTGAATAAGGATACGCTTCCGTATGCCGGATAATAAAGTACATGGTATAGTACACACCTGTATCTTTCACTTCAAAGCGGAAGACAGGCTTATAATCGTAATCCCACTCATTATCCGGGATACTGTAATGCTTCTGGTAATACGGAGAAGTCATACATGATCCAAGCAGGAAACAACAGCCGATCATCATAAAATAGCGCAGCAGCATCTGGAGACAACTAATGAAATTATAAAATACAGTACGGCATTACAATACATTCAGCACCTGTTCTTTCGACTTTTCCAGCTCATCTTTCATCTGGATGACCAGTTGCTGGATCCCGGCATCGTTTGCTTTTGCGCCCAGCGTATTGATCTCACGACCTATTTCCTGTAATGTAAAGCCCAGCATTTTCCCTTTGGCGATATCGTTGCGGTTTAAAATTTCCCTGAAATAAATACAATGTTGTGTAAGGCGGGTTTTTTCTTCAGAGAAATCCATCCGTTCTATATAATAGATCATTTCCTGCTCCAGCCGGTTGGGATCCGTTTTATCGGAACCGATCATCTCTTCGAGTGATTGCCGGATACGGGTACGCACGCGCTCCGTACGTTGTGCTTCAAGCGGGTGTACCTGCTCCAGCAGGCGCTCAATATTGGAGATACGCAGCATAAGGTCGTGCTCGAGAGAGGCGCCTTCTTTCCTGCGGTGCTCTGTCAACTGACCGGCAGCGGCTTCAATCACTGCTTTTACATGTACCCATTCCTCTTCCGCCAGCACATCCTGATCCGGAGCCACTACTTCCGGCATACGCATCAGCGTTGCGAGCACCTGCTCTTCCGGTATGGCCAGTTCCTGAGCGATCTGGCGCATACTCTGATAATAGTAGCCGGCAAGCGCGGTATTAACGGTCATCGGGCGGCTGGCGCCTTCCTGACGTATCGAAACGGTAATATCGAGCGTGCCGCGTATCAGCATCCCGTTGAGCAAACTTCTTATATCCAGTTCATATGCTTTCAGTACCGGCGGCAGTTTGGCAGATACGTCAAACAGTTTGCCGTTCAGGGAACGGATCTCTGCCACTACCTGGCGGTCATTAACAGCGCTTTCTGCTCGTCCGAAGCCGGTCATTGAATACAGCATAATGTATTGGTTGTGATGATCAAAATTACCGCTTCCTGCCGGAAGTACGGCTAAAACCGGCGCTCAAGTTAAGGCATATTTTTTTGCGGCAGCATAAAATAAGCCAGTTATTTCCTTAATCCCGGGAAATACAAAAATAAATATACCGTTTGGTACGTTAATAACCAGGAATGAAGATTTTTTTATAAAACCCTTTGTGCAATATCCTGTTTTCATGTAAGTTTGGATACTTCCGTGCAACAAGAGACAAAGCATCCGGCAGGTAAACACCACGAAAATGAACAGTTTTATCAACAGTCCTTTCCTGTTCCCCATATACAGCAAAACAAAAACGCTCAGTATCGTCACCGCAGGTATGGTCGCCTGTTTGCTCATCAGTATCGGGGCATCGGGGCAGGGACGCCCTATCGGTTTCTGGCGCTCCCATCTTCCGTATAATAATGTCCGCAGTATCGCAACCGACGGTGTTACGATCTATGCCGCTACCAACCTCAGCATGTCCACCAACAATGTGGTGACGAAAGAATGGTATCAATATGCCAAAACCGAGGGGATGTCTGACCTGCAGACTTCCTGTATCGGGTATGATGTATATAGCGGCACTGTGATTCTGGCTTATCAGAATGGCAATATTGATCTGTTCAGTGACAACAGTTTTTACAATATACCCGATCTGAAAAGGAGATCGGTTTCAGGATCAAAAGCGATACACCATATATACACGGAAAACGGCTATGCTTATCTGAGCACCGGTATCGGCGTGATCGTAATAGACCTGAAAAACAGGGAGATCAAAGAAACCTACACTTTTTACCGGGATGCGCAGGAGGTAGAGACCACCGGATTTACTGCAGCAGGCAGTTATTATTATGTATCTACCGTAAACGGGCTGTACCGGACATCCAAGAACAACCCTAATCCGCAGATCCCGTCTTCATGGCAATTGATCGACACCGGCGTGCGGCTGGAATACATTGCCTCCGTAGGGGAAAAAATATTTGCATCCGGCACAGACAGCCTGTTTGTACTCAGCGATGACACCCTGCAGTTTATCTACAGCACAGACACTACTACGGTAAATATCGATGGAGGAAAGGACGCCCTGTGGATCCACACGTTCCATGAAGAATATGGGGGGATTGTCTATAAAATGAACATGAACTATGACGTGATCGGCACCATCCACGGCGGCCGCCCTGTCGGGTTGCTGGAATTGCCGGATAACTCTATCTGGATTGCCGATGAATATCTGGGCCTGATGCAGTACAACCGGGAAGAAGATCGTCTTGAATCTTTCAACACGCCCGGCCCCAACTGGTACGGCGCTTATGGCATCTATGCAGAAAACGAGAACGTATGGGTAGCGCACGGCGCTTACAACGAACTGTATCAGCCGCAGGGCAACTGGTTCGGGATATCCAGGCTTACCCCCCAGGGATGGCATAGCTTCAATGGCGGCTGGTTCACACCCTTCGGAGACAGCATAACGGACTTTGTGGCCATAACAAAAAACCCGGTGGATAATTCGCTGTGGGCCGGTTCGCTGGCAACGGGTCTGTTTATACTTTACCCGGACGACTCTTACGAACTACTGTATAAGGGCAGCCCGTTACACCGCCAGATGCTGGATACAAACATGGTGTCGGCAAACAGCATTGCACCGGATGATCAGGGTAACATGTGGATCACCCAGCATATGTCGGAGAAAGAACTGGCCGTCCGCACCAAAGAAGGTAAGTGGTATCATTTCGGCACACCTTATCAGCGCACACTGCCTCATTCCGCCAACGGATTGCTCATAGATAAAGCAGGGCACAAATGGTTTCACGCAGCGCACGGCCCCGCTATGGTGATCGTATATGACGATAATAACACCATAGAAAATCCTGCAGATGACCGGCACAGGGCCTTCGGCACTGCCGAGAATATCCCCGGCACGAGAGTACATTCCATGACTATAGACCGCACGGGAACTATATGGGTAGGCACTGACAACGGGATCGCCTGGATCAGTTGCCCCGAACAGGCATTTCAAAACAATTGTCTGCCCGAGCTCCCCAAAGTACAGTACGATCAGTTTGTCGGGCATTTATTTATGGAAGAGCAGGTAAGGACGATCGCCGTGGACGGCGCCAACCGCAAATGGGTCGGCACCAGCAACGGCGCCTGGCTTGTTTCTCCCGACGGGACTCAGATCATCTACCGGTTTACGGAAGAAAACAGTCCGCTCCCTTCCAATATCGTGCATAAGATCGCCATAGACGGCGTCACCGGAGATGTTTATTTTGGTACCGACAATGGCCTGATCAGCTTCCGCAGCACAGCAACGGACGGCAACGAGGCAGGCAGCCCCATCGTATCTTACCCCAACCCGGTACCCAGCGGATACTCCGGCACCATCGGCATACGCGGCCTTACCGAAAATGCAGATGTCCGGATTACCGACATCTCCGGTCAACTGGTGTACCGTACTACCGCCAATGGCGGACAGGCCGTGTGGAACGGGCGCGACTACACCGGCAAACGGGCGCAATCGGGTGTCTATCTGATCTTCGCCACCAATAGCGACGGTACGGAAACAAATACCGGGAAGCTGGTGTTTATGGAGTAATACAAAAGAGCTGACTCAATTAGCTGATTAGCTAAGGCCTGTCGCGAGGAATCATTAGCACATTATCAAATCAACTAATTGGCTAATTAAAACGGCGTATTTCTACTAACTTTGCCGCTTCTCAATCAGAGTCTATGGATTTTAAGATCGTTCCCAAACCATCAAAAAAACATCAGCTATACATCATCGACGACACCGCCCAGCTTGCAGGCATTGACACCCTGAGTGAAGCAGAGCGGAAATTTGTTATCACCGCCACCGGCCAGGAGCAATCACTGATTACGATCAATCAATATAACAGGTTCCTGTTTATATACCTTTTGAAAAAGGGCAAAACCGATTGGCAGACAAATGAAACCTGCCGCAAAACAGGAGCGGGGCTGCTCAATGTACTGAATCGTCACCGGCTGGAAGAAATTACGATCACAGCGCTTACCGGTCACCCGAAAGCTGCCGTCCTGCTGGCGGAAGGACTGGCGCTCTCCGCCTATCAATTTCTCAAATACCGGTCGGATATAAAGAAACAGGCACACACGCTAAAGCGTATTTATTTTACCCGTCAATCAGTAACAGCTAAAGAAGTAGCGGAATTAGAGATCACGACAGAGGCGGTATATCGCGCACGTACCCTTGTCAATGAACCGCTGAACTACCTTACGGCAGAGCAACTGGCAAAGGAGATTGCCCGACTGGGAAAAGAAGCCGGGTTTAAAGTGACCACATTGAACAAAGCCCGGATCGAGAAAGAAAAAATGGGCGGGATACTGGCGGTGAATCAGGGCAGCATACTGCCGCCTACGTTCACGATCATGGAGCACAAGCCCAACAAGCCGGTAAACAAGCAACCGATCGTGCTGGTGGGGAAAGGGATCGTCTATGATACCGGTGGGTTGTCGCTCAAGCCGACACCGGCCTCCATGGACCGGATGAAAAGCGACATGAGCGGCGCAGCCTTAGTGAGCGGTGCCATGTATGCCATTGCCCGGATGAAACTACCCCTGCATGTAATCGCGCTCGTACCCGCTACGGAAAACAGACCCGGACAAAATGCTTACGTGCCGGGCGACATCATCACGATGTACAGCGGCACAACGGTGGAAGTATTGAATACAGATGCCGAAGGCCGGCTGGTGCTCGCTGATGCGCTGCATTGGGCAAAAAGATACAAGCCGGCGCTGGTAGTGGATTTTGCCACATTGACCGGCGCTGCTGCCGTTGCTGTGGGTGAACATGGTATCGTGTGCATGGGCACAGCGGAAGAGAACATAAAGAATCATTTCCGGGAAAGTGGCTTCCGGCAATACGAACGTCTTGTGGAGTATCCGCTCTGGGATGAATACGGCGAGATGGTCAAATCGGAAGCCGCAGATCTTAAAAATATCGGCGGGCCCTACGGCGGCGCTATTACCGCAGGGAAATTCCTGGAACATTTTACCGACTACCCCTGGATGCATTTCGATATCGCGGGTGTATCTTTTGCAACGTCAAAAAGGAATTATACACCCGTCGGAGGTACCGGATATGGCTTGCGTATGCTGCTGGATTTTTTGCAACATTATGGGAAAGGGTAGCAGAAAAATCGTTTTAAATTAGCTAATATGCTAATTAGCCGATTAGCTAATTATCCCTTGTGACAGGTATAGCTAATCAGCATATCAGCTAATTGGCTCATTAAATGGATCATTAAACACATTATCAGACCATGGAAAAACCAATCATTGGCATCACCACCGGGGATCTGAACGGCATCGGCATAGAGCTGATCATAAAAACCCTTTCGGATAACCGCATTACGGAACATTGTACGCCGGTTGTGTTTGCGTCCAACAAAGTGGTCAATTATTACCGCCGGATCGTTACGGATCACAACCTTGTATTTACCAGCACCAAAGACCTCAGCAAGCTGAACCCGAAACAGGTGAACATCTTTAACTGCTGGGAAGAGGAAGTGCCGATGCAGCCCGGCGCACTTACGGAAACCGGCGGCAAATACGCCGTACGCTCACTCATGGTAGCCACCCAATGCCTGAAAGACGGTGAACTGGACGCACTCGTCACTGCCCCGATCCATAAAGGGAATACGCAACTGCCCGACTTCCCCTATACCGGCCACACCCCCTTCCTGAAAGACAAATTCGGTGTACGTGATGTGCTGATGCTGCTGTACAACGAACAGTTGCGTGTCGCGCTTGCCACGGAGCATATTCCGGTTTCAAAAATTGCACCGGCCATCACCAAAGAATTGCTGCAATCCAAATTACAACTGCTGCGCGAAACGCTGATCCGGGATTTCGGTATAGACAAACCGAAGATCGCCGTGCTGGGATTAAACCCCCACGCGGGCGACGGCGGGTACATCGGCGATGAAGATATTTCCATCATTAAACCGGTGATAGAACAACAACAACAGAATCATCTTGTGTACGGGCCGTATAGCGCAGACGCATTTTTTGCCCGCCACAGTTATCAAGCGTTTGATGCGGTTCTGGCCATGTACCATGATCAGGGATTAATACCTTTCAAAACCTTAGCCGGTGAAACCGGGGTTAATTATACCGCGGGCCTGCCGGTTGTGCGCACCTCTCCTGATCACGGCACCGCCTTTGATATTGCGGGGAAAAACCTGGCCGACCCCGGCTCATTCCGCGAAGCTGTCTTCCAAGCTATATCGCTGCTGCAGCAACGGGCAACCTATGCGGCCAATACCGCTAATCCGCTGCGCAGGGGGAAAGTCGAAAAAGAAAAAGATAACGCATAAAAAAGCGAACAGTAACGCCCATCTGCCACATTCCTTATTTTTGTAGTCAGGGCATAAAGCTCCGACCAAAGTGATATGGCAGACTTCATAGATTACTACAAAATACTCGGACTGGAGAAGAGCGCTTCTGCTGAAGATATCAAGAAAGCATATCGCAAGCTGGCACGCAAATATCATCCTGACCTGAACCCGGATAATGCGGAAGCCAAGAAAAAATTTCAACAGATCAATGAAGCCAACGAAGTACTGAGCGATCCGGAAAAACGGAAAAAATACGACCAGTACGGCGAGCAGTGGAAACACGCAGAGCAATTTGAACAGGCCCGGCAAAGCAGCAATCCCTCCGGTGGGAGCCGGCAGCAGCACAGCGACTTTTCAGGCAGCAGCGGATTTTCTGATTTTTTTGAACAGTTCTTCGGAGGTACCCGCAGCAGCGCCCACGCTGCATTCAGAGGCGAAGATTACCATGCCGAACTACATATGACCTTGACTGATGCGTACACAACCCGCAAGGAAGTCCTTCAGGTAAACGGGAAAAATGTACGTATCACGATCCCTGCCGGGGTAGAAGACGGGCAGGTCATTAAACTCAAAGGATATGGCGGGCCGGGCATAAACGGCGGGCCTGCAGGCGACCTGTATATTACCTTTATTATAAACAACAACACTTCTTTCCAACGTGTCGGCAACGATCTGCATACAACCATGGACCTGCCGTTGTACACTGCTGTATTGGGCGGTGAAATAACAATAGAAACACTCAGCGGAAAGATCAAACTGAAAATTGCACCAGAGACACAGAACGGCGCAAAAGTCCGGGTAAAAGGGAAAGGCTTTCCGGTATATAAGAAAGGTGATCTGTTCGGGGATCTGTTCGTCACCTGGAATGTACGTATTCCCACCGGTCTTACAGAAGAAGAGAAAAAATTATTCCGTCAACTGGCTAATAAATAATCGCTATGGAAAAGAGCAACCTGATACCGGCCAATGATTTCTGCACACACTATCATATTTCGTTCAGCTTCCTTAGCGGGTTGGAAGAGGCCGGGCTGATAAGGACGGTCATAATAGAAGAGCAATCCTATTTACAGGAAGACGATTTGGGAGAGGTAGAAAAGCTGGTAAGGCTGCATACCGATCTTGAAATAAATATCGAGGGCATTGAAGCCATTACCCATATGCTGCAGCGGATGAAAGAAATGAGGGAGGAGATGAGGATGCTCCAGCAGCGTTTGCGCTTGTATGAGCAGGATTGAAAAATCGGATTCTATAATACAGTTGCCTGTAGCTGTACACTTGCATAACGCTACCTTTGCATCAATGAAACAGGGCACATTAGATATCAGCTACTCGCTTGACACCATAGACAATGCCGCGCAGAAACTGTGGGCATTTGCAAAACAGCACCGCATCTGGACATTCTCCGGCGATATGGGAGCGGGCAAGACCACGCTGATCAGCAGCTTATGCAGGCATCTTGGCGTACAGGAAGCTGTTTCCAGCCCTACTTTTTCACTGATCAATGAATATCATTTCCATAATCCGGAAGGGGCAGATACGACCATCCTGCACATGGACTGGTACCGGATCGGCAGTATCACGGAAGCGATAGATGCCGGTATGGAAGATGCCCTGCAAGGCGATGCATATTGTTTTATCGAATGGCCGGAAAAAGCAGCAGCCCTATTACAGGGAGAGCATATCCGGATAACAATCAATACTATTTCTGAAAAAGAACGGTCGTTGCATACCCGCCTAACCGGGTAATATCCTTATATAAAAAAAGACGCTGCAGATTTAACAATCTGCGTTCTTTAAAAAATTCCGTAAACCTGTTTAACTTGCCATATGCAATTATACCTGGTTGATGCAGTTGTAAAAGGGACATTACTCGGTCTGTTTTTGGCAATATCGGTAGGCCCTACCCTGTTTGCCATTATCCGGTACAGCCTGAACCATAGCTATAAAGCCGGCATCGCTTTTGTTCTGGGCGTATCTGTCAGTGATATTATGTATGTGGCCATGGCCAATTTTGCCGCGTCCTGGCTTGAGGTATTAAAACACTATCAGAAACCCGTGGCATTCGGAGGGGCTGTAGTGCTGATCATTGTCGGGATCACCGGCTTCCTCAGGAAATACAAACCCCGCCGGCCATCTTCCATACCTCTTACCATAAGCACATCACGCTATTTCCAGATCTGGAGCAGCGGGTTCCTGATCAATACATTCAACCCCGGGGTTATCATCACCTGGCTGGCAGCCGTCACGGCTACCATCAACTCCAGCGGCATCTATCGCTTTACACTGTTTGGCACCTGCCTGGGGCTGATCCTCGCCTTTGACTTTCTTAAAGTATTCCTGGCAGATATTATCAGGCGCAGGCTTACCCTGCGGAGAATCATGTACTTACAAAAATTCTCTTCGATCTGTATTTTGCTGATCGGGGTGGCACTGATGCTCACTACTATTCTTAACATACAATTAGGGTAATCATGATGAATGATGCATTATGAATGATGAATAAATCCCCCTAACTTTGCAACCTCATGTCTGACGCAATCCGCCACGAATGTGGGTTAGCCTACATCCGCCTGCTGAAACCACTGGCTTACTATCACCGGAAATACGGTACTGCTTTCTACGGCCTGAACAAACTGTACCTGCTGATGGAGAAACAGCATAACCGCGGGCAGGACGGCGCCGGTATTGCTACGGTCAAGCTGGACGTCACGCCCGGGCATCAGTTCATGTACCGTCAGCGCCAAAGCGGCGCACAGGCCATTGCACGGATCTTTCAGGGGCTGAACCAGGAGATCGAAGAAATGGCCCGAATGTACCCCGACATACGTAAGTATCCCGGCCTGGTAAAAGGATATATGCCTTTCATGGGTGAGGTGATGCTGGGGCACCTGCGCTACGGCACTCAAGGGAAAAATGATGTAGCGTTTTGCCACCCCTTTATCAAGCCGCACATCAACCCTACCCGCAATCTGACCATGGCCGGTAATTTCAACCTGGTCAATACCGACGAACTGTTTTCGAAACTGAATATCAACCCGGAGGCAACCGTACGGGAAAGCGATCTGGGCGCCATGATCGAAATGGTGCATCATTATCTCTGCCAGGCCGATGAAGAGCACCCCGAACAGCTCAACCTCGAAGAAGCGCTTCGTCAGGCAGCCGTTCATTTTGACGGGGGCTTTGTCTGCGGCGGCCTGGTGGGCAATGGCGACAGCTTTGTTTTACGCGATGCCAATGGCTTTCGCCCTGCCTATTTTTACCAGGGAGACGATATTATTGTAGCCGCTTCGGAGCGTCCGGCGATTATGACGGCCTTCAACGTTCCGTTAGGAGAAGTGCAGGAATTGAAACCGGGTCATGCGATCATTATCAAGGCAGACGGCAGCTTCAGCAACCCTCGTATATTACCGGAAAAGGAAGTACGTGCATGCAGCTTTGAGCGTATTTATTTCAGTCGTGGCAGTGATGCCGATATTTATCGTGAACGGATGCAGCTTGGCCGCAACCTTGCCGGCAAAGTGCTTGGCATGATCGATAACGACCTGAAGAACACTATCGTTTCATTTATCCCCAATACCGCCGAGATCGCTTTTTACGGCCTCATAAAAGGACTTGAGGATTATCTCAACGAGATCAAACGCGACAAGATCATTACCCGGAAGCTCAATGATGAAGAACTGCTGGAACTGATCAGTCGCCGGGTGCGCATCGAAAAAATTGCGATCAAGGATGTAAAAATGCGCACCTTCATTACCGAAGACGCTTCGCGTGATGAAATGGTGCAGCATGTGTATGATATTACTTACGGCACCGTCAAGCCGGGTGTGGATACACTCGTAGTGATCGATGACTCCATTGTCCGCGGCACCACGCTACGGCAAAGCATCATCAAAATGCTCGACCGGCTTGGCCCCAAACGCATCATTATTGTTTCTTCAGCGCCCCAGATACGCTTCCCCGACTGCTATGGCATCGATATGAGCCGGATGGGCGATTTCATTGCTTTCCAGGCAGCAGTAGCGCTGCTGAAAGAAAGCGGCCGCGAGTCGCTGCTCGAAGAAGTGTACCGGCAATGCAAAGCCGCAGAAGCAAGCGGGGAGGTCAGGCAGGATAATTTTGTCAAAGCAGTATATACACCTTTCACTCCTGAAGAGATCAGCCGGAAAATCGCTGAGATGCTGCATTCCGCCGACGTACAGGCATCTGTTGATATCGTCTTCCAGTCTATTGAAGGACTGTACGATGCCTGTCCCGACCATAAAGGCGACTGGTACTTCACCGGCAATTATCCCACGCCGGGCGGCAACCGCGTAGCCAACCGCGCTTTCATAAAATACATGGAACGAAAAGAAGGACGCGGGTACTAATCCTGCCGCTATTCATTTGTAATGAGATAAAAACCGGCTCTTGTGAGCCGGCCTTTATTATGCAATAAATACCTACCTGACAACAGAAAACGTTGTCTGCTGGCTAACCCCTTCAGGACTGACCGCCTTGATATAATATATACCTGTTGGGAAACCGCTTACATCGAAGGTCAGCAGTTCATTGTTCATAACACTGTTAACAGATGCCACAACCTGGCCTGTATTGTTGTATAAATATACATGCGCTATGTTGGCATTGCTCCCCCTTCGAATGTTCACAGCGGTATTTGCAGGGTTTGGAAAAATTTTAAAATCTACCGTTGCCTTTTGCACAGCAATAATGCTTAAAGCCTGATTAAAATCAGTTGATTCACAGAAATTTGTGATTTGCTCCGAAGGTGAATTGGTAAAGCCTGCCGCGGCTACCAACTTTGTACCGCTAATACCCAAAGCATATGCCGTATGCTCTATGTTCATATCATTAGCGCTATCCAATATGGTAACGGTATTATTACCGGGATCAAACACCTCAATTGTTTTATATTTATAAGAGTTGGTACCGGTTTCCCCACCCATGATATATATGTAGGTATCGTCTGCGACAGCAAAACCAAAATATCTTTTTTCAAAAGCAGGCGTGAGATCTGTCCAGGTATCGGTAGCAATATCATATACTTCTCCTGTATTTAACGCACTTCCTGAACGCCGTCCTGCAATAGCATAAATTTTGTCTCCCTGCATGACCACCTGGGCATTTTCACGGGGTGTTTTCATCGGCGCTAATGTAGTAAATGATTGGGTTACGGTATTGAATTTAAAAAAATTGGCAGCAGTAGAATTGCCGCCGCCGGCTATATATATATCGGTGTCTCTCAAAATCATTGAAGCACCGTCTCTTTTCAGACCAGCAGGTAAGGTTACGAGGTCGCTCCATGTATCAGTGGCTATATCGTATGCGTACATCATGTTACTGCCCAACAGGTATATTGTGTCATCTACACCCGCCATGGCTGTATTACAGAACTCCGTGCCGCTTAGCTTTGCCAGCGTGTCCCATTTGTCATTAGATGCGGTGTATTTATACAGTGTGTTGTTGCTCGGGCCACAATTGCTGAATGTATATAGTGTACCATCGTAATTACAACTGGCCATACCCCAGGCGGCATAAGGATAGTCTGAAATCTGTTTCCAGTCGAAGCTTTGCTGTGCATAAGAAAGCGTGGTAACCAGTATCAAAAGGGGGAGTAAAATCGTTTTCATAGATTTTGTTTTGATTTATTGATGCAAAGCTACAATGAATCAAAACGGCTTACGATACCCATTTTACGGTATAATAGCATCCGTGCTACTACTGACAAATTAAACTATAGTTTAAAAAACAGACACTTCCCCTGAATTGAATTTCCCTGTTACCTTTGCAACTCAAATACCTGTATTGTCCATGCAATTTGACCGCAGCGGATTGAAAGACGCGCAACTGATAAAGCTATACACGGAGCTGGTACGTCCGCGCATGATTGAAGAAAAAATGCTGGTGCTGCTGCGCCAGGGACGGATATCCAAATGGTTCAGCGGGATCGGACAGGAAGCCATTGCCGTCGGCGCCACGCTCGCGCTCGACGAAGATGAATACATCATGCCGCTGCACCGCAACCTGGGCGTATTTACCGCTCGCGGCATACCGTTCGACAAGCTGTTCATGCAATGGCAGGGACGTAAGGAAGGCTTTTCAAAAGGACGGGAGCGGTCTTTTCATTTCGGAACCAACGAGCACCATATCTGCGGTATGATCTCCCACCTCGGCCCCCAACTGGCCATTGCCGACGGGATAGCGCTGGCTCATAAATTACGGAAAGAAGAAAAAATATCTCTTGCTTTCAGCGGTGACGGCGGAACGAGTGAAGGCGACTTCCACGAAGCATTAAACGTTGCTGCCGTGTGGGGCCTGCCGGTTATTTTCCTCATTGAGAATAATGGCTACGGCCTGAGTACCCCGGTAAACGAACAATTCGTTTGCAAACAACTGGCTGATCGTGCTGTTGGTTATGGCATGGAAGGACTTACGATCGACGGGAATAATATCCTTGAAGTATATAAAACCGTACAGCAATTGCGCCGTGCGTGCATCGACGAACAAAGACCGGTATTGCTGGAATGCATGACCTTCCGGATGCGCGGCCATGAAGAAGCCAGCGGTGTAAAATATGTACCGGCAGAGCTGTTTGAAGCATGGAAGGAAAAAGATCCGGTAACCAATTACGAACGCTTCCTGACAGAGGAAAAAATACTGTCGCGCGAGGACATCGAAAATATTCGTGAACAAATACGTGCGGAAATAGAATCAGGCCTGCAGGCAGGTTTTGCCGTGCAGCCGGTAAAACCCGATATATCAGAAGAGCTGCGGGATGTTTATGCACCGGGTCCGGCAATCCATATTGCGCCCGGCTCAGGGGCAAGCAGCGAGAAAAAATTAATCCAGGCTATCTCCGACGGATTGCGACAGGCAATGGAACGCCACCCCAACCTCGTGCTGATGGGTCAGGATATTGCGGAATACGGGGGCGCTTTTAAGGTTACGGAAGGCTTTGTGCAGCAGTTTGGTAAAGAGAGAGTCCGTAACACACCGTTATGTGAGAGCGCTATTGTAGGCGCCGCGCTGGGTCTTTCTATCAAAGGCTTTAAGGCGATGATGGAGATGCAGTTTGCCGACTTTGTAACGGTAGGCTTTAATCAGATCATCAACAACCTGGCCAAGATACATTACCGCTGGGGACAGCATGCAGACGTTGTGATCCGCATGCCTACCGGCGGTGGTGTGGGTGCGGGGCCATTCCACTCGCAGAGCAATGAGGCCTGGTTTGTACATACACCAGGGCTGAAGGTAGTGTACCCCGCCACACCGGAAGATGCCAAAGGCTTGCTGGCTGCATCTTTTGAAGACCCGAATCCCGTTCTCTTTTTCGAGCATAAGGCGCTGTACCGGAGCATCAGCGGCCAGGTACCGGACGATTATTACACCATTGAAATTGGCAAGGCCCATATCGTGCAGGAAGGTACGGACATGAGCATCATCACTTACGGCAGCGGCGTGCATTGGGCAACCGATTACGCACAGCGCCACCCGGATATCTCTGTTGATATATTGGACCTGCGCACATTATTACCCCTGGATTACGAAGCGATAAAAGCTTCCATATCCAGAACCGGAAGAGCGCTGATCCTGCACGAAGACACATTGACCGGCGGCATCGGCGGTGAAATAAGCGCGTGGATATCCGAACATTGCTTCACAGATCTGGATGCTCCGGTGATCCGCTGTGCCAGCTTGGATACGCCGGTGCCATTTGCCATTGAACTGGAGCAAAACTTTCTTGCTAAAAGCCGCCTGGACGAAACCGCTGCAAAGCTGTTGGCATTTTAATACACCAACATCCGCTAAATGATTATAAGTCAATGCCATATATTGATAGCATAAGCCTATTGATATTTACAATACCATGGCATATGTCATTTGGCAGTGGAAAGGGTTCGATGTATTTTTGTATAAACAACCAAACACGATATGGAAGCAGTTATCAGCGCTCCGGTTGTACTCACGCCAAATGCGGTTAAAGAATTGAAACGTTTGATGAGTGCGCCCGATTTTGATACACAGCAGCAACTCCGCCTCGGCGTAAAAGGCGGTGGTTGCAGCGGATTGAGCTATATACTGGGCTTTGACCGTCAGGAAGCCGACGATGAATATTACGATATATCGGGCATACCGGTGATCATGAAGAAAGCACATGGCATCTATCTTGCAGGTATGCAGGTAGATTACGAAGACGGACTGAATGCCCGCGGCTTTACCTTTACAAATCCCAACGCGAGCAGCACCTGCGGCTGCGGCACTTCCTTTGCCGTATAACCGGCGCTCCGGGTCTGTATCACGTATTCCCTCTCTGCTTAAGCTTTAGGTCCTGTTCCATCAGTTTGCTCAAACCCGGATAGCCTTATGAAATCAATATGGATGATCTGTATCTGCTGTGTGGCAATCACAAATGTTTTTGCACAGCAGCACAATGATAATACCCAGGGACGCAATGCGGACGATAAAAACACCCGGACTGCTACCGTCAATCAGCGTAATGATGACGGCAAGAAGCACGGGCTATGGTGGGAGCAGTTTGATGCAAGACGCGGAGAGCCTGCCTATACCGCATTCGGCTCGTACGACCAGGGTCTGAAGATCGGTCCCTGGTATCAGATCAATGAAATAGGCGATCTTGTAGCGATCGAAAATTACAGGTTTGATGTGCTGCACGGTGAAGTAAAATATTTTGAACAGGGCACCCTGGTCTGCGTCGGCCACTACCGTGGCTTAAATCCATCGTATGCACATGATACGATCCTGGTTGTGCATCCCGTAACAGGCGAAGAAAAGCTGGTAAGCGTACCCTCGGCGAGAGGTTCTGTACGGCATGGTATCTGGCGGTATTACGATGGCCGCAGCGGTCGCCTGATCCGCGAAGATGATTACCAGGTGGACGAGCTGCTGTATAGTAAAAAGTTCGGGCTTACGCAGGCAGACAGCGCTTATTACCAGTTACGCGAAAAGAGTATGCCGCACAATCAGCCTGTACATTATAAGCCGCCCAAAGGCAAAGGCAGCAGCCTTACCGAAATACAGGGCCGGTAGGGGCGAATAATCATGCGCCCATGATAGAGGTGATCACGGCACAACGATCATTTCCGTTCTTACAGCATAAGCATAAAAGTATCCAAGCGCACTATTGGTAAATCCTGAGATAGGATTTGCCGGAGCATCCGAAGGCGGCCCACCGGGCGTGGTAAGCATCATCAAAGTCCTGAAATAATCATAGGCTGCTTTATCAATACTCTGCAATTGCACCGTTACCGTATCTCCCCTGCGCAAGCTGTCTTCAATATTATTGATAAACAGCGGTGTACTGAGATGTGACCCGTTCTGCAACTCATCACTCATCACCAGGATATCCCGCACTTTCACCCGGTTTTTTTCCTGCACGATCCGGTAATAATTTTCTGTTTCCGCAGGGTCTTTCAGATAGATATTGACCTGCCGGATGCCCCAGAAGCTTTCTTCAACGGTTAATGAGTCAATGGGCACCGCAGCCGGCAGATAAGATACGGATGTATAGGTAACATCACCGGCGGTTATCTCCAGCGTATAAGTACGGCCGGGGACGCCCTGTAAAGAAGTAATTACATATTCGCCGGGAGCTGCCTCACTCAGCGTTTCACTATTGCCCGCATTATCCCGGAGGGTGAGACGGGCGCCGGTGACCGGAGGGAATTCATTCGGCTCGTCAAAGTTCACCGTTTGGGAAATACGGATCACGTACGGACCGGGCTGGTCTGATATGCCCCCCTCAATAACGATTTTCGGCTCTTTCTCGTTCAGGTCAATATCAATTACTTTCTGGCAGGACATAAGCGTTGTTACCAGCAGCAGGGAAGCCGTGAAAATGAGCATATATGATTTCATGGCAATCAGAATTTAAAGTTGTAAGTGATAGCAGGGATCCAGCGGAATAAGGTGGTACGCACCGCCTGTGTCCGGGAAGGGTCATCGGGATTTTCCTCGAATGTAATGCTGTATGCATTCTCCCGCCCGTAAGCATTATAAAGCGAGAAGTTCCAGCTTGATTCCCGTTTATCGGTCTTCTTCCGTATCCAGGTAACGCCAATATCCATCCTGTGATAGTCCGGCATACGATAGCCGTTCCGCTCGGTATAATAATTGACCACATGACCGCCAACATTGTACTTCCCGCTCGGGAAAGTAATCGCATTCCCCGTATAGTAAACCCAGGCAGCCGAAACAACCCATTTGGGCGCCAGCTCATAGATCCCTACGACCGACACATCATGCGTCCTGTCCTGGCGTGCATTATACCAGTCGCCTCCGTTGATCCCTTCAATCTTCCGCTCACTTTTGGCAAGGGTATAACCGATCCATCCGTTGAGACGGCCATATTTTTTCTTCACGAAAAATTCAATGCCATATGCCCTTCCGACACCGATCAGGAGTTGCGACTCCACTGTAGTATTGAATTGCAGTTGCGCCCCGTCCTTATAATCGATCTGGTTTTGCATGTCTTTATAGTAAGTCTCTACTGAAAATTCATAGTTATTATCTGCAAAATTCCGGAAGTACCCCAGTGAGACCATGTCGCTCACCTGCGGCTTTACATTGATGCTGCTGGGTATCCAGAGATCGGTAGGATTACCCGAAGTTGTGTTGGACAGCAGGTGCAGGTTTTGCGTATTCCTGCCATAAGCCAGCTTTACAGCGCTTACTTCATTGAGTATATAGTTAAGTGCAAAACGGGGTTCAACGAAAAAATATGTTTTCACAAAATCACCGGATCCATACGTAGCCGTATCAATCGGTACACCTTCGGATGAAAACGTATAAAAATCACCGGGGCCTATGGCGCTGAACGAAGAAGCCCGGAAACCATATTCAACATTCAGCGCTTCGCTGAACTTCCATTTGTGCGAGATATAAGCTGCATTCTCCCAGCCGAAATTATCGGGCATTTCTGTTTTGCTGATGTCATCATTGGTTTCTATGGTAATGCCGCCGGGGACAATCTGATGGTAGATGGAATTGATACCGAATTTCAGCTCATGACGATGGTCTGCGTAATATTGAAAATCCTGCTTCAGGTTATAATTCTGGATACGCGACAAAATGCTTCCCTTCAATGCGCCCATGTCAATATGAATATTGTACCGGTAGTTGCTGTAAATAAGCGATGTATTGGAAAACAGCCTGTGGCTGAAGAGATGGTTCCATCTCAATGTACCGGTTGCATTTCCCCAATCGAAGCCGAAATTATCTCCAAATCCCAATACGTCTTTTCCAAAATAACCTGAGAGGAAAATCCGGTTTTTGTCATTGATCCGGTAATTGGCTTTGGCGTTCAGGTCATAAAAATACAGCCGGGCCCGGTTGATCGATGAATCCGGGGATAATTTCAGGAAAAGGTCTGCATAGGTCCTTCTGCCGGATATGGTAAAGGAGCCTTTATCCTTTACGATCGGGCCATCAATTTTCAACCGGGAGGATATCAGGCCAATGCCTCCTTCCGCACCATATTCCTTGTCGTTGCCATCCTGCATCCGTATGTCAAGCACCGAAGAAAGCCGCCCGCCATATACCGCCGGCTGGCTGCCTTTATACAGCGTCACATCTTTCAGTGCGTCCGTATTAAACACAGAGAAAAAACCAAGCAGGTGGGAGGCATTATACACAGTTGCTTCATCCAGCAGTATCAGGTTTTGGTCGGCGCCGCCGCCGCGTACATAAAATCCGCTGTTCCCTTCACCTGCCGACTTCACCCCCGGCCGCAATTGTATCGTCTTCAGCACATCCTTTTCGCCCATCAGCACCGGTATGTTCTCTATTTCTTTCATATCAAGCTTCTCAATACCCATCTGTGTCTGAACGATATTTTCATCCCGGCGCACATCCGAAATTACAACTTCCTCCAACTGGCTTTCTGCCGTTCCCAATACGAAATCCACCCGTTGATTTTTATCCAGTTGTATGGTTCTTTCTTCCGACTGATACCCGATGGCCTGTGCCATTGCCCTATAATTGCCTGCAGGCAGTGTGACCGCGAAATAACCATAAGCATTAGTTGCAGCGCCTGTACCGGGAAGCTCCCGGATCACAATCGTAGCGCCGATAATTTCTTCACCCGTAGCGGCATCTTTTACATAACCGCTGAGCGTGTACCGGCTGTCGGATCTTTGCGCCCACAGAGAGGTAACAAGCATTACACAACTAAAAAGGGTAACAACAAAGCGCTTCATGTATATTCGTTTGAAATAAGGCTGCAAAGTTAAGTGTATTCGGAACTGAAAGTAAAAATGTGACAAATGTGTGGAATGTGGGAAATGTGATAAGCATATTTGTCACATTAAACGGATGGTTTTAATGAGCTAATCAGCCAATGTGCTGATTAGCTAATATCTGTCGCGAGGGGTCATTAGCACATCAGCTAATTATCACATTAGCTAATTAAAATGGATCGTTATTTCAACATTAAGACATTAAGGAATTAAGAATATTCAAACCGTATGCGCTTAATGATCTCAATCTCTTAATACCTTAATGGTTCATAAAAACGATCTTTTTCGGCTCATTGAATGTTTGTGTAAAAAATTACCGGTTTTGCGGAGTAGCCCGCGACAGGTTCATTTGTAATACCGGTGTTGCCGGGCGCTACATGCATTGCACAAGCAATTGAAATTCAGACCGGGGCCCTGTTGCCTATTTATCCGGTAAAGGCTCCGAAATTCTGTGCCCGGTTTTTGATAATAAGTTTTTTGTTAAAAAAAGTAAAGCAGTCGTAATAAAATGTATCCGTTTAATAAAGTGCAGCAGGAAGATCAGTCGTGGCGTTTGGAATTGGATGGTATCTCTATTATAACCGAAGGTTTTTTTATCCATGAAAATCAACATTGGCTTCGAAACCCGAAAACAGCAATCGCTTTCTTTAACATTGACGGCAACCTGTACGGTTTATCCAATGTTGTGAACAGCAGTCATACCGCAGAAAGATTTTATGATGCGATGTACCGGCAATATGTATATTTCAACAGGGAAACATTTTCAGACCGTTTCTTCCGGGAATACGGATTTATTTTAACCGATAATAGCTGGACGCTGGAGATGACAGACAACCTGGGTTTACACGGCAACCTGGAATACCGGGAGGGCGACGGCTGGTATTACAACGATATGCTGCTGAAATACCAGCCCCATAACATTGGAGACCTGATGCACTTTTATACCGGAAAAACAGGTGAAACACTAAAACGCATTTCCTGATCACCGTGGGAATACAGATGGCTGCCTATACATACGGGCAGCCATCATCTTTTTATCTCTTCTGCTATTGAGATCCCCTGATCACCGGACGCCGGGGGTTGTACCCCGCACGATACTGCTCCACCGTATAGCGGATATAACTGAAGAAGTCGTATTCGCTCATGCTCCGCAACTGTTCATAAGTAGGACGGAACATTTTCAGATACGCCTGCGCACTGTCCCGGGTCATCCCCGTCAGGTTATGTACGATCCGCTCATTGAATGTATAATCTACGTATTTCTCCTGCTCGAACCAATTATACTCCCGCTGGAATGCCCATATCTGGCGGTTGCGCTTGCTCAGTGCGCTGAACGGGTGCTGTATCATATCCAATGTAGAAAATTGCGGGAAGCTGAGCACGTGCTTATACGTTTCATAATAATGGAGGCTGTCTTTTTTCCAGTCGTACCCGCGCTGGTTGACGATATATTCCGGCAACCGGATGGGGCTTTTCTCGAGAAATATTTTAAAGAATGGGGGAATGATACCTTCGGGGATGCGCATTCGTTCGGTCCGGTAGCCGGTCATATGAAATTCCACCAACTGCCCCTGGGACACCGCCATTGAAAATTGTCCGGCGCTGTCTGTTACCACCAGGTTGCCGGTATGAACGTTTTTGATATGAACATCCGCCAGGGGTATCCGCGATTCAATATCGGAAACGATACCATTGATCTGCTGCGCCTGTGCGGCTGTAAACAAAAGCAGTAACGGTATGATCACCGTGAGTACAGGCCGTATATTCATATAGTTGCTAAAATTACAGTTTCGCTGCCAAGCAAAGAACGGCTTTTTGTTAAAAAAGTTAAAATCCGTTTTTCTGATGAGATAAGGTGCGGAACAGGAGAATACTGTTGTCCGGTCAAAAAACATCAGTTTGCCCCTAATACTTTGTTTGTCTATCTGGTAT
>JBEBVQ010000003.1:0-23936 GCA_040392625.1 Taibaiella soli
CGCATTCTTTACAACACTGTTAATTGTTTTGCTAAATGATATATCGCAGTAAAGCACCTTTACGTATAGGTTTGGCCGGGGGCGGGACGGATGTCAGCCCTTATTGCGATCTGTATGGCGGCGCTATTCTCAACGCTACCATTTCCCTGTATGCCTATGCTACCATTGAGCCGCTGCCCGGCAAAACCATTATACTGGAAGCGGTGGACCGGAACGAACACCTGGAGCTTGAACAAGCTGAGGTGCTTGCTATAGATGGTAAGCTCGATCAGGCTAAGGGGGTCTATAACCGTGTGGGGCGCGATTTCGGCGTGATCCCGTCGGGATTCAGGCTCACCACTTTCGTGGATGCGCCTGCCGGCAGCGGGTTGGGTACTTCATCCACCCTCACCGTCGCCATCCTGGGCGCTTTTGTGGAATGGCTCCGCCTCCCGCTCGGAGAATATGATATCGCCCACCTGGCCTACGAAATAGAACGGGAAGACTTGGGCATGGCGGGTGGTAAACAGGATCAGTATGCGGCTACATTCGGCGGGGTGAATTTCATGGAGTTTTATAAAAACAATCAGGTGATCGTCAATCCGCTGCGCATCAGACCACAATATCTGTATGAGCTGGAGAACAATATGCTGCTTTATTTTACAGCTACCAGTCGCCTGTCTTCGGCTATCATAGAAGTGCAGAGCGAAAATGTAAAGAACAAAAACCAGCAATCAATCGAGGCCATGCATCAGCTCAAAGAGCAGGCGCGGATGATGAAGGAAGCTTTGCTGAAAGGCAATATTCACGAGTTCGGGCATATCCTTGATTATGGCTTCCGGTATAAAAAACAGATGGCCAGCGGGATATCAAACAGTCACCTGGACGAGATCTATGAAACTGCGCTCAAAGCAGGAGCTACCGGCGGCAAGATCAGCGGCGCCGGCGGCGGCGGCTTTATGATGTTTTACTGCCCCGCCAATACGCATTATAGGGTAAGAGAAGTATTAAAGACATTCGGCGGCGACTTCCGTGCTTTCCAGTTTGTGAAGAACGGATTGGTTACGTGGAGCATCTGAATTATTAGCCAATTAGCTGATGTGCTGATTAGCTGATTGGTTTCACGAAAATATTAGCTAATTGGCTAATTATCATATCAGCTAATAAAACATTATACCATGTCATCTACCATTTCTACCGACAAAGCCCCCAAGCCAATGGGTTTGTATCCTCATGCACGCAAGGTGGGCAACCTGTTATTCCTTTCGGGTATTGGCCCGCGTAATCCGGAAACCGACGAGATACCCGGGCTGAAGCTCGACAAGCACGGGCAGTTCGTGAGCTTCGATTTTGAAGCGCAGTGCCGCAGTGTATTTGATAATGTACGTACCGTTTTGGAAGCCAGCGGCAGCAGTTGGGACAAGCTGGTGGACGTAACGGTTTTCCTGGTGGATATGAAAAGGGACTTTCACACCTATAACCGGATCTATGCGGAGTATTTCAAAGACAATCAGCCCTGCCGTACTACGGTAAGTGTCAATTCATTGCCGTCAGCCATCGCAATAGAATTAAAGTGTATTGCGGAACTGTAGGGGCGAATAATTATTCGCCCAAATAACAGGTTATACAGGCATTGGGTAATCATGTCAACAGGGGGTGCACCAATATTGGACACACCAATATTGGGCGATCACACAGGATCGCCCCTACGCCATCATCCCGGCATATCTATTCTCAATTCTTTGGTGAATGCACGTCCTTTGCTGTCTTTGCCGCTGATCTGCCAGGTCACGTAGCGCAGTAATACAGTCATTGGTTTTTGATTGGCAGCGCGTACTTTCTTTACGGCATTCAGGTATTCCTGTTGTTCCTGCCGGTTCAGTCTTTTTGCCCGGGCAACCTTGGTCACTTCAGTACGTATCCTGCTTTGGCTGGCCTTGAAATATTGCAGCTTCGCTGCTTCCAGCCCGGATAAAATAACCTCGTCTTTGTGCACTTTCAATGTTTGCCAACCTGATGTTTTTGCCAGGGATTCCAGGACAAGCGGTTCGGATTTTCCTTCTATGGCCAGGGCGGTTTCGTAGCGTTGGTTAACGCGGGTGATAGTGCCCTCGCCGGAAAACTGCAGCTTATTCCCGGCCAGGCTGCCACCCGTCAGCATATAAGCTGCATTCTTTTTATTGCTGGCGCTATATGAAAATGAGGTGGTTTCTATATCTGCAATGAACACTTTTATTTCATCGAAATCAACCTCCAGTCCCTTGGCGGGGATAGCAGCAGCGGTTGCAGCCGCCTGTGCAGCGATAGGCGTATCCGGTGTTGGCGGGGCTTCCTGTGGCGTTGGTTCGGGCTGTGGTTGTGGTACAACCGGCTGAAAATCCGCTACCATATCCCTTAGGTATTGGGAGTCGGTTTCGGTAACGATCGTAGAAGAGTCCCCCAGGACGATGGGGCCGCGGGATTTAAACTGATCGGGAGCATTGCAGGCGATGAACGCCATACAAAAACATGCAGTGAAAAGAAACGATCGTAGGTTCATATGCCGGGCTTTGTATGTACGAAAATAGAAAACACGGCGTGTCTTTTGAAATTTTTGAAGAATAAAACTGTTGGAGCAATGACAATTCGGCTAATTTTTACTGGCAAGAAGGACGTCCCCCCTGCTATATAGTGTGGCATTAAATAATTTTATACAGATTATAAGGGTTGTAAGTGACGCGTCTATACGCGCCGTATCTCTGCCCCCAGCGCATTCAGGCGCTCGTCAATCCGCTCATATCCGCGGTCTATCTGGTGGATGTTGTGAATGATGCTGGCGCCTTTGGCAGACAAAGCTGCGATCAGCAGCGCCACTCCGGCCCGGATGTCGGGTGAGGTCATGTTGATGCCGCGGAGCGGTATCTGCCTGTCAAGGCCAATGACCACAGCCCTGTGCGGATCGCATAAAACGATCTGGGCTCCCATGTCGATCAGCTTATCCACAAAGAAAAGGCGGCTTTCAAACATCTTCTGATGCACCAGCACCGTGCCCTGCGCCTGCGTGGCTACCACCAGCACAATGCTGAGCAGATCGGGTGTAAAGCCCGGCCAGGGGTGGTCCGAGATGGTGAGCATGGAGCCGTCGATGAATGGCTGTATGCGGTAATGTTCCTGTGCGGGAATATGAATGTCGTTGCCGGATACCGAGAGCTGGATGCCCAGCCGCCGGAAGGTTTCTGGGATATTGCCTAAGTGCGCAATGTCTGCATCCCGGATGGTGATCTCGCTTTGGGTCATGGCTGCGAGGCCGATGAACGAGCCGACTTCGATCATGTCGGCCAGAAGGCGGTGCGTACAGCCATGCAATTCATCCACACCCGTTACCTGTAGCATGTTGGAGCCGATGCCGGTGATGCGGGCGCCCATCCGGTTCAATAAATGACAAAGCTGCTGCACATAAGGCTCGCAGGCAGCATTATAAATGGTAGTTACACCCTCGGCCATAACGGCTGCCATGAGTATATTGGCGGTGCCTGTTACGGATGGCTCCTCAAGGTGGACGTACCCGCCGGACAGCGCATCTGCAGCAAGGTGGAAGAGATTTGCGGACTGGTCGTAGCTGAATGTTGCACCCAGTTGCTCAAACCCGCGGATATGCGTATCCAGGCGGCGTCTGCCGATCTTATCACCACCAGGCGGCGGGATCTCCGTCCGGCGGAAACGCGCCAGCATGGGGCCGGCAAACATAACGGCTCCGCGCAGCCGTCCTGAATTACGTTTGAATGCTTCTCCTGAGAAATAAGCGGTATCTATCTCCTGTGCCTGCAGCACTACGGTGCCGGGAGCGGGTCGTTCTACCTGCACGCCAATATCGCTCATCAGATCAAGCAGCAGGTTTACATCCAAGATGTCCGGCACATTGTGATATGTGACCGGTTCGGATGTAAGTAAGGCCGCGCACAAGACCTGCAGCGCTTCGTTCTTGGCGCCCTGTGGTGTGACCGTCCCGCGAAGTGTACGTCCGCCGCGTATCTCGAAAGCGCTCATAGGCTGTGTACAATTTCATTAGCCGATTAGCCGATGTGCTGATTAGCTGATGTCTGTCGCGAGAAATTAGCACATCAGCTAATTGGCCAATCAGCTAATTTAAACTTTGGGCTATTTACTTTTATTCTTATTGAATTTCCGGTTTTTATTATAACCGTTCCCATAGCTGCTGCGCTGTTGCCCGCTGTTGCTCTGGCTACTTTGGCTGCGGCCCGAGCCGTTTTTAAAATTGCGGGATCCTTGCTGGTTGCGTTGCTTGTAGGCGCTGCGGGTGTCAAAATGCACCCGGTATCCTCCCGGCTCATATTGCAACAGTCCGCCGGAAAGTACGGCAAGCTCGTTTTTGATCATATCATCGTGTATCGGCTCCCGGTGCCAGTTGGTGTAAGCCAGCTTCATATAATACCCGATGGTCTGTGTAAAACCTTGTCTTTTTTCAGGATCTTTTTCTTCAAGCGCTTTCTGTAACAGAGATTCCAGATTGCGGCCAAGGTGACGGTGCGACAGCGATACCTGCGGATAAGGCAGCGGATCCGGCCTGCGGCTGAGCTGCTCGGCAGTAGGCGGAGGATAAGGCCCATCAACATCCAGCTTCAGGTTCGTCATCTGGAACAGATGATCCCAGAGCTTGTGCTTATAATCTTCGATTGTTTTCAGATGCGGATTCAATGTGCCCATTAATTCAATGATCACTTCCGCAGATTTGAGGCGTTTTTCGCGGTCTTCAATGGTGAGCAGGTATTCTACCATCTTCTGCACATTACGCCCATATTCCGGCATCAGCATTTTGCTGCGTGTTGTATTGTATTCCATGAAAAGTAAAAACCGGGGATCAGTGTTTGTAGCAAGCGCGGCCCGGCTATCGTTTGTAAAGTAAAAGAATATCCCGCAAATATAAGATATTTTATTCCGAATGATGAATGATGAATGATGAATGATGAATGATGAATGATGAATGATGAATGATGAAAAAACATTTAAGG
Organism: Taibaiella soli; assembly: GCA_040392625.1. Classification (GTDB taxonomy): domain Bacteria; phylum Bacteroidota; class Bacteroidia; order Chitinophagales; family Chitinophagaceae; genus JBEBVQ01. The sequence continues at coordinate 4,989 of JBEBVQ010000003.1, forward strand.
TATAATGTTTATTTCATAAAGCCTAAGCCCCGATTCATAATTCATCACTCATAATTCATAACTCTCCCCGGTTTTGTTATTTTTGATTATGTTTTATGCGTTCAAAGGGTTTGTGCCGGTGGTACATCCCACTGCTTTTGTGCATCCGCAGGCGGTGGTAACGGGCAATGTCGTCATTGGCAGGGATGTTTATATTGGCCCCGGGGCCGCCTTGCGGGGCGACTGGGGGGGCATTGTCATCGAAGATGGCTGTAATGTGCAGGAAAATTGCACGGTCCATATGTTCCCCGGAGTGACCGTGGTGCTCGAAGAAGGGGCGCATATCGGGCACGGTGCGGTGATCCATGGCGCTACGGTGGGGAAGAATGTGCTGGTAGGGATGAATGCCGTAGTGATGGACCATGTAGTGATCGGTGCAGAAAGTATTATCGGTGCGCTGGCTTTCATCAATGCTAATACCCAGATCCCACCCCGCTCGCTTGTGGTAGGCAATCCCGGCAAGGTCATTAAACAGGTGAGTGATGAGATGATCGAATGGAAGACGATGGGCACCAGGCTGTACCAGGCACTGCCGGCTGATTGTCATAACAGTTTGCTGCCCTGTGCTCCTTTGTCCGAAATACCGGATAACCGGCCGGAGCAGGAGCAATTGTACCAGACTTGGGAGGATATCAAAAAAAATAAACGGCAATAAAAAACGGCAGCCATCTGTGACCACCGTTTCATGCTTTTCTGTTTCATGTGATATTCAGAAAATTATCTCATTTAAAACAGATCCATCCCCTTGCTTCCTGATTTACGCCTCGTCGGAGTTGACCAGGTCGTTCACAAACTGGGCTACAGCCGCAATGCGGCCATGATTCAGGCTGTAATGGATGAATTTCCCGTCGCGCTCTGTACGTACGATGTTGGCACGGCGCAGAATGGCCAGATGCTGGGAGGCAACTGACTGCTCCAGGCGCAGTTTTACATAAATATCGGTTACGTTCATGCGTTTGTTTTCTTCGAGCAGCTTTACAATCTGCTGACGAAGCTTGTGGTTGATAGCCCTGAGGGTCATCGCCGCACTTTTTACTGCCATGTAATCCAGTTTGATCTGTTCATTGGATCCTTCATCCTTACGGATCACCAATGTGTTTCCTGACATTGTTGTTTCCATTACGCTAAATTTACAGTGTTAATTAATACGCTTATTTGATACTATCTGTAATATGGTATGATACACCATCTCTCATATCAGATGCAAACATACGTAACGATAAAATATAATCCAAACGGGGGGGCAGAATGCGGGTGTTAAGATCAGGTTAAAGTTAAATTGTTAGTTTTTGTAATTTCACTAACGGGGTTATTTACTTTGATTTATTTATATAAACGTCTTTCATGTAAAAGGGTACGGCTGTAGCCAAGTCAGTAATCTGTCCATTTTCATAATCTTTATAAGACAGAGCGCTCCATATTTTTATATCAATATTTTCAAGGGGGCGATACCGGATACAGGCATTAGTGATGAATGCCGTCTCCGGATTTTCCTGATCGGTGATCACCGTCATGTTGGTATTGACTGATTGCAGCCATATAATAAGCTGGTCTTGATGTATATGCTGTGGCTCAAGTACGGGCTGCAGGGCGGCATTATAGCAGGCTGCAAAGTATTCCCCGGCCCTCGCCTGACAGACCACGGTATATAATGTATGGGCCTCCGGCGGACTTTTGACAATAACCTGGTGTGCCAGCAGGGTTAGTTTGTTGTGCAGGATCAGCGGTATATCAAGTGCATAGCAAAAGCCTTTGGCTGCTGCCAGCCCGATGCGAAGGCCTGTATAAGACCCGGGTCCGGCACAAACAGCTATGGCGCGTAACTGTTTCAGGCTGATGCTGGCGGCGGCAAGCGCTTCTTCCGTCATACGGTGGATGGCGGCGGCATGGTCGCGCGGCTGCTCGTTTATGATCACAGCAACCGGTTCGCCGTTGGCTGTTAGCGCTACTGTGCCGCGTCCGGCGGAGGTATCAATTTGTAAAATATGAGTCATATCAGGTTGCAAAAGTAACTTACCTGTTACTTTTGCAGCTATGGAAAAGAAAATCATTCAGACAGACAACGCGCCGGCGCCCATTGGCCCTTATAATCAGGCTGTAGCAGTGGGGAACTTTTTATTCGTTTCCGGCCAGATACCATTGGATCCTGCGACCGGCAATCTGATAACAGACAGCATAGAAGCGGAAACGGAAAAGGTGATGGAAAACCTGCAGGGTGTGCTGCAGGCAGCAGGGCTGGATTTTTCCCATGTGGTAAAGTCCTCCATTTTCCTGACGGATATGTCCGTATTCGCGCAGGTGAATGGCGTGTACGGAAAATATTTTGATGAAGAAACTGCGCCTGCACGGGAAACGGTTCAGGTGGCTGGCCTGCCGCGGGGTGTTCATGTGGAAATATCGGTGATCGCGACGCTGTCGTTGCCGGTGTCATTGTTGTAAGGCGCCGCACAGTTATAGAAAGGGTCTTCCAAAAGTGAAAGGATCTCATGTGATACGGTTTGTATCACATGAGATCCTTTATTCGTATGAATGAAACGCCTGTGTTATACAGTTTCCATATAGGATTCTATAGGTTCGCAGGTGCAGATCAGGTTCCGGTCGCCGGCGGTGTTGTTCACCCGCTTCACCGAAGGCCAGAATTTATTTGCCCGTACATATGGTAACGGGAATACAGCTTCTTCGCGGCTATAGCTGTGGTTCCATTCCGCAGCTACAATCTCTGTCTGTATATGCGGCGCATGCTTCAGCAGGTTGTCTTTTTTATCGGCGCGTCCTTCTTCAATAGCGCGGATCTCTTCTCTTATCTGCAGCAGGGCATCGCAGAAGCGGTCAAGCTCGGCCTTATCTTCCGATTCGGTAGGCTCGATCATGATCGTGCCCGGTACGGGGAAGCTCATAGTAGGCGCGTGGAATCCATAATCCATGAGGCGCTTGGCGACGTCTTCCGCTTCGATCTCTGCTGTTTTCTTGAAGGGGCGGAGGTCGATGATAAACTCATGCGCGCAGGTGCCTCCTGTGCCGGTATAAAGCACCTCGTAAGCATCCTGGAGCCTTGCACGCATGTAGTTTGCATTCAGGATCGCATATTCGGTGGCTTCTTTCAAACCCTCGAAGCCGAGCATCCGGATGTATGCATAGCTGATCAGCAGGATGCTGGCGGAGCCGTAAGCAGCGGCAGATACAGCGTTGGTAGCTGTGCTTCCATTTTCAAGACTGCTATGTCCGGGCAGGAAAGGTGCGAGGTGCGCTTTGGCACAGATCGGTCCCATGCCGGGGCCGCCGCCGCCGTGGGGAATGGCAAAGGTCTTATGCAGGTTCAGATGGCATACGTCTGCACCGATCAGGCCGGGTGCGGTAAGCCCCACCTGTGCGTTCATGTTGGCGCCGTCCATATACACCTGCCCGCCGTGCTGGTGCACGATCTGTGTGATTTCTTTTACAGTTTCTTCGTACACGCCATAGGTAGAGGGATAAGTGATCATGATACCTGCAAGGTTGGCGGCATGCTGTGCCGCTTTTGCCTTCAGGTCTTCCACATCAATATATCCGTTTTCAAGCGCTTTCACCACTACTACCTTATAGCCGGCCATTACTGCAGAAGCGGGATTGGTGCCGTGTGCCGAGATCGGGATGAGCATGATATCGCGGTGTGCTTCATTCCGGCTTTCGTGGTATCCGCGAATGGTAAGCAGACCTGCATATTCACCTTGCGCACCGCTGTTGGGCTGCAGGCTGCAGGCATCAAATGCAGTGATCTTGCACAAATAACTGCCCAGTTCTTTTACAATATGCTGGTATCCGGCAGTTTGGCTGTCCGGAGCGAACGGGTGTATTTTAGACCAGTGCGTCCAGCTCACAGGGATCATTTCGCTTGCTGCATTCAGCTTCATGGTGCAGGAGCCGAGGGAGATCATGCTGGTATTGAGCGACAGATCTTTGTTCTCGAGCATTTTTATATAGCGCATCATCTGCGATTCACTATGGTGCGCATTGAACACTTCATGCGTCAGGAACTCCGAAGTCCGCACCAGGCCGGAAGGAATGCCCGACAGCACTTTGTCGTCTTCAATAACGAAGCTTACGGCATCTTCACTGTCTGCGGTAAATATGGCCAGTATATCGGCAAGGTCGGAGGTAGTGGTTGTTTCGTCAAGTGAGATACCGATCATGCCGCCTGTATTGAAATAGCGGAAGTTGATCCCGGAGGCTTCTGCCTTTTCATGTATAGCAGCGACATTATCGGCGTTCACTACGATGGTATCGAAAAATGATTCTGACAAGAGCGTATAGCCGTATTCTTTCAGGCTTTCTGCGAGGGTGTGCGTGAGCAGCGATACGCGTTTGGCAATGCGCTTCAGTCCGTCAGGCCCGTGATAGACGGCATACATGGCAGCCATATTGGCCAGCAGGGCTTGTGCCGTACAGATGTTAGAGGTGGCTTTTTCCCGTTTGATATGCTGTTCGCGGGTTTGGAGCGCCATACGAAGTGCGCGGTTCCCGTTCTCGTCGATACTTACACCGATGATACGGCCGGGTATATTGCGTTTGAAGTCTTCTTTTACAGCAAAGAAAGCGGCATGAGGTCCGCCGAATCCCAGCGGCACACCGAAGCGCTGAGCGGATCCGAGCGCTACGTCTGCATCCAGCTCGCCCGGTGTTTTCAATAATGTGAGCGCCAGCAGGTCTGTAGCCATCGCCACAAATGCCCCGGCGGCGTGTACCCGGCTGATGAAGTCGCGGTAGTCTTCAACAGAGCCTTTGTCGTTGGGATACTGTACCAGCGCGCCACAGAAACTGTTATCTATAACGGCTGTCCGGTAGTCGCCGGATACCAGCTCTATACCCAGCGGGGTTGCGCGGGTATGCAGCACATCAAGTGTTTGCGGGAATACATCGTGATCCACGAAGAATTTCGGCCGTTCGATGTTGTTGGGTTTATTCAGGCTGTGGAAGAACATGCCCATCGCTTCTGCAGCGGCAGTGGCTTCATCCAGCAGAGATGCGTTGGCGATCGGCAGGCCAGTGAGATCGCTGACTACGGTCTGGAAATTGAGCAGGCTCTCGAGGCGGCCCTGAGATATCTCGGCCTGATAAGGCGTGTATTGGGTGTACCATCCCGGATTTTCGAATACATTGCGGAGAATCACGCTGGGCGTGTGCGTATCATAATATCCCTGGCCGATGTAATTACGGAAGACCTGGTTTTTCATGGATACGTCCTTGATGAAGCGGAGGTACTCCGCCTCGCTCATGGCAGGAGGGGTATCAAGCCGGTGCTGCATCCGGATAGTGTCCGGCACGGTCCGGGAGATCAGTTCATCCATATCGGCTACACCGATTGTTTGCAGCATATCCGGTACGTCCTGGTCACGCGGACCCAGGTGCCGACCGGCAAATTCACGATTCTGAAGCGCGAATAAATTCATAGGAATATTAATTAGATGGTCATTGCCGGACTGTAGCAGACAACTTAAATGGCCGCATTGGGTCTGGCAGCGCAAAGTTACAGGTATAACACATAACTGCAAAGTATGGACGGACAAACGAATATGAAAGAGCAGGCAGGGGTACCGTAAATAGTTGTAATTTTGGAGTTAAATCTGCTATTATGGCAACTTTATTTTTGATATCTATGCCGGGAGGATGGGAATGGGTTATTATCCTGGTGGTGGTGCTGCTGGTCTTTGGCGGCCGTAAGATCCCTGAGCTGATGCGGGGCCTGGGCAAGGGCATGAAGGAATTCAAGGATGCGAAAGACGGCTCGGACAGCGAGAGGAAAACGGATAACCGGTAGTTTTTTCACCATTTAGGTATTAAGGAATTGAGGACATTCGGATTTTATTCTTAATGCTCTTAACTCATTAATTTTCTTAATTGTTCATTTCGTCATTTTACTTTTTCAACATTAAGGAATTGAGGTCATTGAGATTTTTGATTCTAAATGTTTCTTAACTCCTTAATTTCTTAATGGTTCATTTTTTCAACATAATCTGCTGATACGAACTGCTGGTATCAATCACGAAATAACGATTGTTGAGAAATTGAAGATCGTGTATTCCAAAGCTTGCCACCATACCCCAGTTGCCCACTTGGCCCGCTCTTTCCGCAACTTTTTCAGGCGTGTCTGCAAAGAACGTAAGGCAGGGACGATCACCCTGCAGGGCAGATGCGATCATGCTTTCTGTAGGTAAGCCCCACGGCATCTGTATCAGATTATCGGTTGCCGGATCACCGGTATAGATATATCCCTTAGTGATCCTCTGCTCTTTCATCTCCCCCAGCGTTGCATACAGCCAGTTTTTCCGCTCCGTGAATTTTTCTCCTGCCGCGCCGATGCTGATAAGCCGGATGGTAAAGATCACAGCGATCACAATAGTTGCGGTGGCAGGCTTTAAACGTGGTAAGGTATAATATACAAAAGGCGCTGCGGCAATGATGCTGAAGGGCATACATTCGCTTTCATGATAAAAGGGAATAAATGAATCGAATGTCAGGCACATCGCGATAAAATATCCCAACATAAATGCGGATACCCCTGCCATCTGGAGGAATTTTTTTCTGCGAAAAGCGCTGTACATACCCCAGATAAAAAGGATCGGAACGAAATAATAATGGGTAATGAGCTTTTTTACAAAAATACCCGCCATGGGAGATGTAAATGTGCGCAGTATCCCTTGCAGGGTAAGTCCCGGTATCTTACCCTTATCATAAGACCCTTCCTTCATCATCAGGAATTTTACCCCGAATATTCCGATGATCAATAACGAAAGAATGGCAAGCTGCGGCAAGTTGTAGGGCCTGCTGTCTTTGTCTGATATAAAGAAGAACCACAGCAACGGAAGCACCAGCAATATCAGCGGATGTGTATAAATAGCCAGGACTGCCAGCACGATGAAAAAAAGCACATGCAGCCACCAGTTGTACGGATGCTTTTTGAAATGGAGCACAAACGCGAAGAACAGGAACATCCATCCAACAGCCTGATGTATTTCGTTGTTGGTCCAGAAATAGGTGTCTGTGACGAACAGTATATAGTAAAATGACATCAGCAATGCCAGCAGTGTATTCTTGAAACGGAACATCACCAGCGCCGCCACCGTAAGATAAAACAGGTTAAAACTTATCGAGTAGAGCAGTGTTACCCAGGATAATGGTAATTGCAGCTTGCCTGCGATCAGGGGAAACATTTGGGTGATGAAGCTCCCGTACCGGTTTTCGCTGATGTAGAAGCGATCCAGGTTCAGTATATAAAAGCTGATGTAAGATGCATCACAGAATAACATCCGTTCCTGCACATAGACAATAGCTCCTGCCATAAGGATCAGGAAGAGCGCCAGAATGAGTATGTTGATATTTTTGGATGTTCGGGGCAGCAGGGGGCTGTTCATATGTGAAGATTTACTGCATGGCAGCCAAAGATATACTTCTTTCTTTTTCTTTTTGGCATATTATATTTGAGATGGAATGTAATGTAATTTGCAGCGGAGCATTTGTAACGTCCAATGAATAAAGAAATTCTGCTAAAGAAATTAAACACAGTTGAAGCGCTCGCATCTTCAAGGTGGAGGCGCCTGCTGCATCATCCGTTGAGATATTTGTACGCTATTGTTTTTACAAAGGTTATTTATCCGAAAACAAAAAGGGAAATCAGGAAAAACGCTCCTCTTTTTTATTCAGAAAAAATGAAGGTGGATTTGCCGGCGGCCACGGATATTTATCTGACGGGCGGAAAATCTCATGCCTCGGAAATCCGGCTGGCGCGTTTCCTGATCTTAAACTTGTCTCCCGGCAGCAGATTCCTGGACATCGGTGCGCATTACGGTTATTTTTCGCTGCTGGCATCAGAGCTGGTTGGTGCGAGAGGCAAGGTATTCGCCTTCGAACCTGCGGATAAAAGTTTTGCATTGCTTCAGGAGAACAGCACACGCAAGTCGAATATTACTACCTTTAAGAAGGCTGTGTCGGATACTGCCGGCAAGCTGACTTTTTTTGAATTCCCCACATTATATTCCGAGTACAATTCACTGGATGCGGCACAGTTCAGCAACGAAGCCTGGTTTTCTGAATTTAAGCCGGTAACGGTTGAGGTGCAGGCAACGACGATCGATGCCATAACCGGCGAAGCATCCTTTATCCCCGACCTGATTAAAATAGATGTGGAGGGAGCCGAGTATAAAGCCATGCTGGGGGGCGCCCGTTTTTTTCAAGCCCATGCGCCGGTCATCGTTATGGAATACCTGACCCCTGCACGCCGGAACGGGGAACATAAAAAAGCCGCACAGTTACTGGCAGAACTGGGGTATCTCCCGTATGTCATTTTGCAATCGGGCAATATCGAACCTGTCGGGGATATAGATCAATATCTGACAACGCATCAATTGGAATCCGATAATATCGTGTTCAAAAAACAGCCCGATCGGTAAATATACTTAGTGATATCCCCGTAAAATTTGGTATTTATACGGGGATACGGAATGATACGCGGCAGTAGTTTTGGTGCATGAAACGATTTTTATTTGCAGCAATAATATGCCTGTGTCAGGTATGGGTCCATGCACAGACCAACAGCCAGAACGTTTTATTCGTTGGTAACAGTCTTACCTATTTTTACGGTATGCCTACTACTTTTAGCCAGATGGCTAATGCCGCCGGAGATAAGGTGGTTGTAGCGCAGCATACGGAGGGTAATACAGGTTTTGTTCATCATAAAGATAATCCTGAACTATATAAGCTTATCCGGAGCAAGATCTGGGATTACGTGATCCTCCAGCCCGGGAGCTACGAATCATATGGTCAGCCATCGGTGCAGGTGATTAACGGTTACCTGAGCAAGATGAAAGATTCAATCTACCATTATAGCCCCTGTGCACAGATCATTCTTTACGAAATCTCCAATGGTATCAGCGGACATTCTGATGCGCACAAGCAGGATTATTCAGGTATTCAATCCCAGATGCTGCGTACGATTCAGAGCCTGTCGGATGCGGGTAAGGTACCGATGGCGCCGGCCGGCGAAGTGTTGCGGCATTTGTATATGCACCATAGTATGATGCTTTGGGAGGATGTCGGTGATATTCATCCCAATGCTTACGGAGCGTATGCGATTACCTGTGCGATGTACAATACGATATTTAAAAAGCCCACTGCCGGTATGTCGCTTGCGCCGCTGAGATGGGCCAGGGATCTTGATAGTGCACGATGTGCTGTCATTCAGCAGGTGTCGGATAGTATCGTGCTGAAGACCCCGCACGATACCTGGCGGATGGGTAAGTACCAGCCGTATGCATTCTTTGCTGTACAGCCTTTTAATGGTAACACGGTAAGCTTTTTTAACTATAGTATTAACTATGACAGGGTGGAATGGGAGTTTCCGGATGGCACTACCTCCGGAGAAGAGCAGCCGGTAAAAGAACTATTTGCTCATGGCGACAAGGAGTGGATAGTCTTGAAAGCATATAAAGGTGACTGCTTTAACATGTTTGCCCGCACGATCGACAAACATACGGATGCGGCGACTATCGATGAACCGGCAGCCGGTACAGTTTCGCTCAGCATATACCCTAATCCTGCAAAAGACAGGGTTTTCATACGGTACGCCGGAACAGCCGGCATCACCCAGGCGGATATATGCCTGTACGACCTGGCAGGCAGCAAGGCACGTACCATACATGCAGAGAAGCGGGGAAGAGAATTTGATACAGCTCTTGATCTGACCGCACTTCCGGGAGGATTATATCTTCTTTCTGTTGAAGTGAATGGAAACAGATTCCAGCATAGATTGATCGTGCAATAGGGATTGTATAGCAAACGCTGGTATTTTCAGAGGCAGGTTTTAATAATCTGCCTTTCTGCTGCATTTCAGTTGAATAATGTGTATTTTCGCTGTATTCACTTATTCCTATATGACGATCCGAATACTGCTGACAGGTTGCTTGTCCGGCGCGCTATTGGTGGCGGGCTGCGGCACTACACGTAATAATATATCCGGTAAGGCTGCATCAGGGCAATGTGCGAGTATCCCGTACGTGCGTGAAGAGCCGGTGCTTTCCTGGCAAAAGGCAGAGATGCCCCGCGAGATCGCCGATACGCTGCCTGCACGTTTCAGGAGTTATAAGATTGATGCCGTTCAGTTGGATTCATTTTTCTCTTACAGCCGCAAACCGGGATTACGGTCGTCTTTCTCCGTGCCGTTGCCCGAACCGCTGGGCTGCCAATATTTTGAAGTGAGTAATGCAGGTATTATGGATATGGAACTGGCAGAGAGATACCCGCGTATCATTTCTCTGAAAGGAAATGCCGTCAATGATCGCAGCGCCGATGTGCGTGTTGATTACGACGGGAACCATATGCGCGCCCAGATTACCTGGGGCGCTACGGTGTACCTGGTGAGTCCCGTACAAACGAAAGGCGGCACGGTGTACATCGTGTATCAGAAACAGGACAGCCGTGAGGTAAAAGAGCCTTTTGAGCAAAAAATAAATCCTCGTATGATAGAGCCGGCAGCGCCGCTGCCGGTCAGATAATGCCTGATGAAAATAAAGTGTCCCACTCTGTTATTTGTGCTGTTATTCCTGTTTACCCAAACCGGATTTGCAGGGCATTACGATTTATTATGGCAGGAGACAGCAGGGAGCATTCCCGGTAATGATCCTGTGCGACTGATTCAACAATATAAAGTGTTTTCTCTCCGGGACGATGCAATGCAATCATTATTAAGTACCGTGCCGGATAAGCCGGATGTGGTGCAGTTTATGGATCTCCCGGCGCCGGATGGCAGTCTTCATTCATTCCGTGTATGGCAGACATTTATCATGGAGCCTGTGCTCGCCGCCAGGTATCCGCAGATCCGTACGTACAATGCGGTAGCGGTTGATGACCCGACGATAACGGCCAAGCTGAGTTATACGCCGGCAGGATTTCATGCCATGATCTATAACGGTCAGGATACCTGGTTCATTGACCCCTGGAACGACGGGCAAGACAGTTATTACCAGGTGTATTACAAACGGGACTGTGTGCGCGACGCAGCCGGTTATATGAGCTGTTATACAGAAGAGTTGCCGGCGGCCGCGGTTCCCGATGGGGACCATGACCCTTCATGGCGTCTGCATGGCAATACCAAACGAACGTACCGGCTGGCGCTGGCCTGTACCGGTGAATATGCAGTGGCAGTGGCCGGTCCTAATCCTTCCAAAGCGGCGGTACTGGCGCGGATGGCGGTTACGCTGAACCGCGTGAACGGTGTGTACGAACGTGAACTGGCTGTGACGATGCAACTGGTGGCAAACACCGATACATTGATCTTTCTCGATGGCGCTGCCGACCCGTACAACAATAACAACGGATATGCACTGATGGCGCAAAACCAGCTTGAGACAAATAACCGGATCGGTGCCTCAGGGTATGATATTGGCCACGTATTCAGTACAGGCGGCGGCGGGATCGCCCAGAAAGGAAGTGTATGCGATCCGTTTAAGAAAGCCATGGGTGTAACGGGTGCACAAAACCCCCAGGGAGATGCATTTGACATAGATTATGTGGCCCATGAGATCGGGCATCAGTTTGGCGCAGACCATACCTTTAATTCTGCCACCAATGCATGTGGCAATGGCAACCGGGTTGCCGCTTCTGCTTATGAGCCGGGCAGCGGATCGACGATTATGGGATATGCCGGCTTATGCGGGTCAGACAATCTTCAGTCTCAGGGCGATGTGTATTTTCACGCCCGGAGCCTGGAGCAGATTACAGGCTTTCTGGCATCCGGCGGAGGATGTGGCACTGGATCCGCTACCGGACAAACACCGCCCACGCTACCTGCTTTTTCATCTGCTTATCATATTCCCTTTCTCACTTCGTTTGAGCTTCCGGCGCCGCAGCCGGCAGACGGGCAAACATGGTGCTGGGAGGAATGGGACCTGAGCAATACGGAATTTTCCTGGGCACAGTCGCGTTTTACTGCGCCGTTGTTCCGCTCCTTTACCCCCGACACGTCCCCGGTTCGTGTGTTCCCGGCACTATCAAAGCTGGTAAACAATATCACTGCTTATACGGGAGAGAAATTGCCGGATACTGCCCGTCAGCTCCGGTTCCGCTTAACGGTCAGGCATGTGCATAACGGTTTGGGCAGCTTCAATTTCCCGGATGATCAGGTAACGCTGCATGTGATCCGGACTACAGCACCGTTTAGAGTAACCATGCCGGATGTGGCGGCTGTAAGCTGGGCAGGGGGTAGTATACAAACGGTAACCTGGGATGTCGGTGGTACAGATGCCGCGCCTGTTGGTTGTAGTCTGGTGGATATACATCTTTCAGTGGATGGCGGATATACGTACCCGGTACCTGTAGCTTCGGGTTTGCCGAACACCGGCGCTGCCGTTATCACGGTGCCCAATGTGAATACCACATCCACTGCGCGGATCAAGATAAAAGCGCAGGGAAATGTATTCTTTGATATCAGTAACGAGAATTTCAGGATTGAGCATGATGACGGGCTGCCTTATCCTGATGGTATAGGTTCCGGAGATGATCTGACGGATGCAATAAGTATATATCCCGTTCCTGCTGGTGATATGATACACTTGCGTGCCCCGTCGGGGATGTCGTTATCGGTGAAAGGGTTTAATGCTTACGGACAAATAGTATGGTCGGGCACATTGAGCCATATGCATGATATCCCGGTGCGTGATTGGCCTAAAGGGGTTTATTATTTTCATCTCTCTGATGGATCCGGGAAATCACGTATCGTGAAACCCGTGATTGTACAATAAAATTATTGCCCACCCGTAGAGACGCGACGCATCGCGTCTCTACGGGGTCAATTCTTCTTTCAGATAATGCCCGGTATGGCTTTTGGATATGCCGGCAATGGCTTCCGGTGTGCCTGTCCCTACAATCCGGCCACCGCCGTTGCCGCCCTCTGGCCCCATATCTACCACATAGTCTGCCACTTTGATCACATCAAGGTTATGCTCGATCACCAGTACGGTATTCCCTTTGTCCACAAGCCGGTTGAGTACGTTGAGCAGATGTTTGATATCCTGGAAATGCAAGCCTGTCGTAGGTTCGTCGAGGATGTATATGGTCTGTCCGGTGTCGCGCTTGGAGAGTTCGGTGGCCAGCTTTACACGCTGCGCTTCACCGCCGCTGAGCGTTACGGCATTCTGTCCGAGTGTAATGTACCCAAGCCCTACATCCTGGAGCGTTTTTATTTTCCGGTGCAGGTAATGGACGTTGGTAAAAAAACTAACGGCATCATCTACGGTCATTTCCAGTACGTCTGCGATCGACTTTCCTTTGTACCGGATTTCCAGGGTTTCCCTGTTATATCGTTTCCCGTTGCACTTTTCGCAGGGCACATATACATCCGGCAGGAAGTTCATCTCGATCACACGCATGCCGCTACCCTGGCAGGTTTCACAGCGTCCTGTCTTTACGTTGAAAGAAAATCTGCCGGCACTGTAACCACGGATTTTTGCTTCCGGCACCTGGGCAAACAATTGGCGGATCTCATTGAAAAATCCGCAGTAGGTAGCGGGATTACTGCGTGGGGTACGACCTATAGGGCTTTGGTCTATCTCAATGACTTTGTCAATATGTTCGAGTCCGCTTACGGACTTATAAGGCATCGGCTGCTGTTTGAAATTGTGATAGCAATGCTTGCCGAGGATGGGATACAGGGTTTCGTTGATCAGCGTGCTTTTGCCGCTGCCGGATACGCCGCTAACACATATGAATGTGCCGAGCGGTAAAGTAAGATCGACGTTTTTCAGGTTGTTGCCCTGTGCGCCCTTTAGCGTCACTGTTTTCCCGTTGCCTTTGCGTCGCTCTTCGGGGATCGCTATTTTCAGGGTGTTGTTCAGGTAGCCTGCCGTGGTTGTATGATCGCGGATCACTTCTCCGGGCGTACCTTGGCTTACGATCCTGCCGCCGTATAAGCCGGCTGCCGGCCCGATATCGATCAGGTAATCGGCAGCGAGCATGATGTCTTTGTCGTGCTCTACAACAAGTACGGAGTTGCCGCCGTCGCGCAGGTTGCGCAGCGCCTGGATCAGCCGGTGATTATCCCGCTGGTGCAGGCCGATGCTGGGCTCATCGAGGATATAGGTAATGCCGGTCAGTTGCGAGCCGATCTGCGTAGCCAGCCGGATACGCTGCGATTCCCCGCCGCTGAGCGTGCGTGAAGGCCGGTTCAGGGTGAGGTAGTGCAGCCCCACATCCAGCAGGAAGCGCAGGCGCTCACGGATCTCTTTCAGAATATCGCGTGCAATTACCTGCTGCCGTTCGCTGAGCCGCTGATCCAGGTCTTGAAACCATGCCGCTGCTTCCTGCAATGATTTTTCTGCTACCGTTGAGATATCGGTATTGTCGATCCGGAACCACAGGCTTTCTTTTTTGAGCCTGCTGCCTGCGCAGGTGGGGCAGGTTTGTAATTGCATATAACCTTCGGCCCAGTCGCGTATGGCTTCTGATGTGGTTTCATGAAACCAGCGCAGGATCATATTGACAACACCTTCGTACTGCTGCGGCAACAACGGTTGCCCGTTTTCTTCTTCTGTGTATGTGATGTTCCCGGCTTCATTGCCGTACAAGATGATATTGAGCTGTGCGTCCGGGATCTCTTTGACCGGGACGTTCAGCGGTATTTTATGCTTTTTCGCTGCGGCCTGTGCGAGTTGCCAGGCCCAGGCTTCCCTTTCCGCTCCGAGAGGGGCAATGCCGCCGTTGTTCAGGCTTTTCGTATCATCCGGGATCACTTCATTCATATTGATCTGGTAGATGCTTCCGAGACCTTTGCAATGAGGGCAGGCGCCGTAAGGAGAGTTGAATGAAAATGTATTGGGTGAAGGTTCTTCGTACGAGAGGCCGGTGTCCGCGCACATCAGATGCTTGCTATACTGTGCCATGTCGCCGCTATCCGCATCAAGAACAAACAAGAGGTCTTTCCCCATCTGCAGGGCTTTCTGTACGCTTTGTGCCAGCCGGGCGCCTATATCGTCCTGAACGACCAGCCGGTCAACGACCAGCTCTATATCGTGTATCTTATAACGGTCGAGCTGCATGCGCTCTTTCATGTCCATGATCTCGCCATCAATGCGTACTTTCAGGTATCCCTGTTTACGGAGCTGCTCGAAAAGTTCGCGGTAATGGCCTTTGCGCCCGCGCACCAGCGGCGCCAGCAGCATGATCCTCTTGCCGTTGAAATGCTCCCGGATATGCGTGATGATCTCTGCTTCGCTGAATTTGGTCATTTTCTTTCCCGTATTATAGGAATAGGCTTCTCCGATACGGGCATAGAGCAGACGTAAAAAATCATAGACCTCTGTTACCGTACCTACGGTAGATCTTGGATTCCGGTTGGTGGTCTTCTGTTCTATGGAAATAACCGGCGAGAGGCCGGTGATCTTGTCAACATCGGGGCGTTCAATATCGCCCATGAACTGGCGTGCATAGGCGGCGAAGCTCTCCATATAGCGGCGCTGCCCTTCGGCAAAGATGGTATCAAAAGCAAGCGACGACTTTCCGCTGCCGCTGATACCGGTAATGACGACCAGCTTGTTTTTTGGGATGCGAACGTCAATATTTTTCAGATTGTGCACTTTCGCGCCTGATACCTCTATATATCCTTCGCTGACTGTTGCGTGTGTGCTCATACGTATAAAATCCCTGCAAGTTACTAAGAACCTGCCGGATGCCTGTGCAGGACAATCAGTATTCCCGTTCTATAACATAATTTACCAGCTCTTCCATTGCCTGTCGGGCCGGGGTATCGGGGTAATGGTGCAGTATCTGTATGGCTTCCTGCTGATATTCCTTCATTTTTCCGGCAGCATATCCGATGCCGCCCGATTGTTGTACCAGGTTAATGACCTCTGCTACTTTCCGGCGGTCAGTGCTTTTATTTTTAATAATATAAATAATTTTTCTCCGCGTCTCCCGGTCTGCGTGCTGCAGGGTATAGATGAGCGGCAATGTCATTTTTTTTTCTTTAATATCAATACCTGTCGGCTTACCTATTTTATCTGCGCCATAATCGAAGAGGTCGTCTTTTATCTGAAAGGCGATACCTACTTTTTCTCCGAAGAGCCGGAAGCGCTCTGTTTCGGCATTGTCGCCGGCAGATGAATAAGCGCCGGCTGCACAGGCTGCCGAGAGGAGGGAGGCTGTTTTGGCTTTGATGATCTCGAAATATACATCTTCACTAATATCCAGTTTCCGGGCTTTCTCCATTTGTAATAATTCACCTTCGCTGATCTCTTTTACGGCACGGGAAGTAATCTGTAAAATCTTATAATCCTCATTGTCAACAGACAGCAGGAGTCCTTTGGCCAGCAGATAATCACCAACCAGCACAGCAATCTTATTTTTCCACAATGCGTTTATTGAGAAAAAATTTCTACGAACCATCGCATTATCAACCACATCATCATGAACCAGCGTGGCTGTATGGAGCAGTTCGATAAGGGATGCAGCACGGTAGGTACCTTCTGTGATACCTCCTGCTATTTTGGCGGAAAGCAATACGAACATAGGTCTCATCTGTTTGCCCTTTCGGCGGATGATAAAACGCATGATGCGGTCCAGTAAAAGATTGCTGCCCTTTACGTTAGCCGCAAATTTCCGTTCGAATGTGTCCAGCTCATTACCAATTATATTATTTATATTTTTCATTAATATGACAAATGTCCGGACTCAAGATTACAAAAGTCGGGGGAAGATTTTATTAATTCAATCAATAATTTTTTTTTTTGGCACAATCGTTGTTACATAGAGAGTCAGGCATTGATGAAATAAAAAATAGTCGTTTTTTTGTTTTTTGAAAACCCTGCTCTATCTTTGTCATATCATTTTTAACAAAAAGTCTTATACATAAACAATCTGTCATGGTCAACAAGAAGTACCTATTACTAGCGGGCTTGTGCTCTGTTGTATTAACAGCGCCGGTATCAGCCCAGGAAAGCAGCAGCCAGGAAGGCGCGTCACAATATTCAAATCGCGATATGACCTATCGGGGCGAGAGTTATGATGTACTGGACTCTACCTATGTACCGAAACATCGCCGCGAGCAGCATCGTAAATACCTGAATCATCAATATATATTTCCGGCAAAGCCCAAGAGCATGTGGGAAATCGGTGTTGGTGGCGGCTTGTATAATATTACAGGCGACGTAGCATCAACATTGCTTTGGGAGAATGGTTTTAAAGGAGGATACGGTATTCACGGCCATGTGCGTAAAGCATGGGGCTATACATTCTCTACCCGCCTGCAGTATATATATGGTGTGGGTAAAGGTATGAACTGGCAGCCTTCCACTAACTATGGTAATAACCCTGCCTGGAACGGAGGAAACAATACCTATAATTACCAGGGTGCTGGTGGTGGCCAACCAATATTCTATAATTACCGCACGGAAGCGCATCAGTTGAATCTGGACCTGATTGCATCGACTAACAACATCCGTTTTCACAGAGGTAAAGTAGGTGTTAACTTTTATGGTTATGTAGGTATTGGTGCTAACGCATATCAGACATGGGTCAATGCGCTCAACGAAAACTTCGAAGGATATGAGCAGCTATACGGCGACGTGTATCAAAACTACATGAACCCAGACAATCAGCAAATTCCCTATGCAAACAGGGGAGATGTAAAGAAAGATCTCTGGGCCGGTATGGATGATACATATGAGACAGATGCCGAGTCTGAAAGCGGTACTCGCCATACGCCGATCTTTGGCAAGAAAACGCTCAACTGGGTTGGTAGCATCGGCGCCGGTACGCAGATCAAATTGTCCAAGCGTTTCAATATCGCGATAGAGCATCGCCTGACTGCCTTTGCCAACAATCAGGATCTGCTGGACGGACAACGCTGGGCAGAACAAGTAGGCGGCGCTCCTGTCAGCACAACTCAAAAAGATATCATCAACTACACTTCTCTTGGCCTGAATTTCAACCTCGGCAGCAAGAAGCATGTAGAGCCGCTGTACTGGCTGAATCCGCTGGATCACGTGTATGGCGAACTGAGCGCTCCGCGTCATATGAAATTGCCTGAGCCGATTCTGTCTGACGCAGACGGTGACGGTATCGCAGACCAGTTCGACAAATGCCCCGGTACTCCGGAAGGTGTAGCTGTTGACAGCCACGGCTGCCCGCTGGATACGGATGGTGACGGTGTACCTGACTACTTGGATAAACAACTGATCACGCCGACTGAATGTCAGCCGGTAGATGCAGACGGTGTTGGTGAATGCCCCTGTAACTGTGACGCTGTTGCCGCTCCGTGCAGCAATATATCCGCAGGTAACATTACATTCTCCGGAAGCAGCCGCAGCATTACTTCTTCCATGAAGGCGCAACTGGCTACACTGGCAGCACAAATGCAAGCTAACCCGACATGTAAGATCGTACTGATCGGTCAGGGTAATGCAAGCAAGGTACAGCAGCAACGTAGCTGGGATCGTGTAAACGCTATCCAGGAGTACATGAGCGATAACCATAACATCGATCGTAATCGCTTCATCTTCCAGTATGGACAGCCGGGTGACCCCAACTCTGTAATGTACCGTGCAGCTCAGCCCGGTGAAGATGGTCCGAGCACTGTAGCTCCGCCCCATCCGCAGTTGAGCAACCAACGCTAAGCATTGTAATAAGACTAACCGTTAAAAACAGTAACAGTCCGGAATTTTCCGGACTGTTACTGTTTTAGCAGGGTTAAGAAGGAATGAGGAGTGAATGTGTTGCCCTGGTTGAACATTTGGGGCAATCATCTATAGTGCCCTCCAGGAATTTTTCAGAGCAATTGCATGTGATAGCGTATCAGTCCTTCGAGCGGGCTTTTGCTGATGACGCCTGCTTCCAGCTCGTATTGGCAGCATAGTCCTGCAATTACATCCCGGAATTCCCAGGAGACAGACC
>JBEBVQ010000004.1:0-22374 GCA_040392625.1 Taibaiella soli
ACTTTTTCATACATAATTTTTTATTTGTTATTATTTAATAACGGGCAACCGCGTATTACAGGGCAACTGTAAAAGGTTACCCCTACTAATAACCGGGGTTTTGAGTGATGCTCCGGTTGGCATTGACCTCATATTGCGGTATCGGCAACTGGAAACGGCGATCTCCGGCAGGCAGACTGAGATATTGCGGCAATGGCGCGGGGCCTGCCCCGTCAAACTGGTCACCGTCGCCACTACGCTCTACGGGCAGCCCAAGCCGCTTCAGATCAAAGAACCGGTGTCCTTCGTAAGCCAGTTCTTTCCGGCGTTCGTCCAGTATGGCATCCAGCAGCGCCTGTCCGGACTCCATACCCGGCGTAAACGATTCATACCTTTCAGACCGAAGGGCGTTCAGATCTGCCAGAGCCTCAGCGTTCATACCCATCCGGTACAAAGCTTCGGCACGGTTCAGCAGTACTTCTGCCACGCGCAGGTATTTCATGTCATTGACCGAAGCCAACCCGCCGGGCTTACCCGGATATTTGACAATGGAATTATACGATGCGCCGCCGAAATCATTGGTCAGGAAATAGGTTTCCTTCCGGATATCCCCATCATCAAACGACTGGTAAAAATCAAAATCAGCAACGTATTCGTTACGGATGCCGGTCGGGCCAGGCTGGTTATATCCAACGCCGATACGCACGTTATCTATTGTAGTGATGATCACTTTAAATAACACCCCTGACGAAGATTCATCCGTCCAGATAGCCGGGAAGATGCTCAGGGCGCCTACATCGCTGTTTACAGCCAGCGCACGATCGGCGGCGTTTTTAGCCTTCTGCCATTCTCCGCCATACAGAAATACCCGCGACAGCAGGCCGGATACCGCCGCCTTGTTAAGCCGGCCGGGTCCGTTTTCATCCGAGATAAGCGATTCGGCTTTTTCCAGGTCGGCCACCACCCGGTCGTAGGCCTGCCGCACGGTGCCACGACCAGGCTGCGCCTCTACGTCGGTAGTCGTCACGTACGGTACGCCGGGGTCGGACGCGGTGGCAGCAAACGGGCCTGACACCGGTTTGGCATACACCCTGAGCAGATCGAAATGGGCCATACCGCGGGCTGCCAGCGCCTCACCCTCTGTATTGCTTTTAAATCCCGTTTCGTCGTCCTCAAGATTGTCCATATTCTCCAGTATGGCATTGGCCAGCCGTATTATCTGATAACCATCACGCCAGGTTTCTGTAGTTGTATTTGCAGAATAGGTCCACTGAAAAAAAGCCTGCTGCGACCGCCTGCCGGTAGATGCTATCACAACATTATCAGCGAGAATATCCGGCGAAGATGCCCATGCAAAGCCATCTTCTCCACCCAGGTAATTGTTAGGGAGATAGGTAGCTGCAGAATTACCCGTAATGATCATCCGGTTGTACAAACCACGGAGCGCATTTGTAAAGTCCTGCTCCGTATTAAAAGCGTATTCCTGCGGCACCTGGTCGTGCGGCACTTTGTCCAACGCCTTCCTGCAGGACGGCAGTCCCGACAGCAGGAACACTGCGGCAAGAACGCCAAGAAAGATATATCGTCTCATAATTATTCTTTTTAACATGGTTTAGAATGTTGCGTTTAAACCGAATGAAATAGAGCGCACCTGCGGATAGCTGTACAGGGCGTATATACCCGGCGCCTTATACCCTTCCGTTTCGTCACTGCCAAGCCCGATTTCCGGATCACCCTTGTACTCTTTTGCCCAATAAAACAGGTTTTGCCCCTGAACAAAGAATGACAATTGCTGCATCCGTATTTTATTAGGCAGATAAGAAGGCACGGTATAGGAAAGCGTAACGTTACGCAGGCGTATAAAATCTCCCTTTTGCAACCAGCGGTCGGTGGTTTGTACCGTATATTGCGGATCAGGATTTTTTGCGTCATCGCCCGGCCCTGTCCAGTAATCCATGGCATCTGCCGCCTGTGCCATATAGACGGCATCCAGGCCGGAGTTCAGATCCCGCCAGGGATAGTTCAGGATATAGTTGCCGCCGCTGAAGAAAAATTCTCCGGAAAGTGTGAGGCCTTTATAGCTAACTGCCGTATTGATGCTGCCGAAATAGCGCGGATCGGGTGATTTGCCCGTCAGCAGGGTAGCATAAGACGTACTGAATTCATCGGATATTTCCCCATTCTGGGTATAATATAACGGCTTCCCTGTTTGAGCATCCACACCGGCCGAGCGGACCAGGAAGAAGGTATTCACCGGCTCGCCAACCACCCATTGGGTGCCTGCATCATCCTGAGGGATCGTATCGCTCGTTCCGTACAGTTCAGTGATCTTGTTTCTCTGGAGGGTGAGGTTACCGCCCACGCTCCAGTTGAAGTCCCGGGTGCGGATAATATCTATATTGATATTAAACTCGATACCGCGGTTCTGCAGTTCACCCACATTCTCGAGCCGCGACCCGAAGCCCGTAGTAGAGGACAGAGGCCTGTCGAGCAGCAGGGCAGTGGTGTTTTTCTGAAATGCCGCCAGCGTACCGCTCACCCGGTTTTCGAAGAATCCGTAATCAATACCTGCCGAGGTCATCATGGATTTTTCCCAAGTCAGATTGGGGTTGCCCGGACGCACAGGGAATTCCATCGAAAGACCATTATACCTTCCGAAACCAAATGTGGTAAGATGTTCATAATTGCCGATATTGAAATTGCCGCTGGTACCGGTAGAAACAAACAGGCGGAGCATATTTACATTCCGTGACCCGGAAAGAAATTCCTCACGCGAGATCACCCAGCTTGCGCCCCCGGCATAAAAATTCCCATATTTGTTATTTACTGCAAAACGGGAAGATCCGTCCCGGCGTATAGATCCGTTCAGGAAGTATTTGCCGGCATAGTTATACTCCAGCCGTCCGAAGAATGACACCAGTGTCCAGTCGTATTTGGCGGTACCGAAATTAGTATTCTCGGCCGCGATATTTTGCGTATTGTTATTTGCCGTAGGGTATCCGATACTGCTGATCGTGTACGACTTGAATTCTTCCTGCGTATATTCCGTACCCGCCAGCGCACCAATTGTATGTCCGCCGCCCAGAGCCTTAGTATAATTCAGCGTGTTGCTCCAGCGATAATTGAACCGGGAAAAACCATTGTCGGTCTTGCTGCCCGGTTTTTCCGGATTCCCGGTATAAATATCCAGAATTGAACCCGGTTTGATAAAATATTCGCGGGTGTAATCGGTATATTCGGTGCTGAATTCCGTTCTGAATTTAAAATCGCGGAACA
Source organism: Taibaiella soli (assembly GCA_040392625.1). Classification (GTDB taxonomy): domain Bacteria; phylum Bacteroidota; class Bacteroidia; order Chitinophagales; family Chitinophagaceae; genus JBEBVQ01. Next base: position 3,256 of record JBEBVQ010000004.1, read on the forward strand.
ACTTCAACTGGCCATAGAAAGTGCTCACACCGTTCATGGTATTGGCTCTTTCCGGGTTGTTGGCAATCGCTTCGGCGATATTTAATCCCTGGTGGGTCAGATTGTAGCTGCCGTCCTCATTGTAAACCGGTTCGTAAGGGTTATATGTGTAAATCGCTACAAACGGGTTCTGTACATTGTAGCGATCGCGGAGCAACGACTCCTTCCTGTTGGTAATCATGAGATTGGTACCCGCCTCAAACCAGTCATTGAATTCGTGAGAGACATTCAGGCGGCCGCCGCGTCTGGTAAAGTCGGAACCAAAGCTGATACCTTCTTCCTTATAATCCTGCAGGGAGAAGAATACCCGTGTACGGTCCGTACCACCGCTGATGGACACATCATGGATGGTGAATTTTGCGGGCCGGAGCAATTCGCGGAACCAGTCCGTCCTGCGCATACCCGACATGCCATCCTGAAGCGACTGCATCTCTGCATCCGGAATATCCCCTATAGAGGCATACCCGTTATCATCCATATAAGACTGGATATATTCATTGGCATATCCCAGATTTTTTTCATAACGCAGTTTTTCTTCATAATTCATCAGCCGGAAATTGTCCTGGGTTTTAGACTTCACACCATGCTGGAATGTGTAGGAAAGCTGTGCCCCATCTCTTTTCCCTTTTTTTGTAGTGATCATCAGCACCCCGTTGGAGGCCCGCGAACCATAGATAGAAGCCGTTGAGGCGTCTTTCAGAACGGATATATTCTCAATATCGTTCGGGTTCAGCGCATTATAGGCATCTTCAGAAACCGGCTGTCCGTCGATAACGATCAGCGGCGAAGCGCCTGCATTCAGCGATCCCACGCCGCGCACCCGCAGGTAGGCATTTTGCCCGGGCCGGCCGTTAATCGCCGTTACCTGCAAACCCGGCGCCTTACCCTGCAGCATATTCTGGAAGCTGCCGAAAGGCTTGTTCTCCAATTCGTCTGCCCCTACAATAGTAGTAGAGCCGGAAACCGCCTCACGGCGCTGGGTACCATAACCTACTACAACCACATCCTCCAAAAACTGCGACAAGGGGCTGAGCCGTACATTGATCATACCGGTGCCGATGGGGGCAACCTCCTGCTGGTAACCGATGGAGCTGACTTCTATGAAGCCGGCATCGTCAGGTACATCCGCAATCCGAAATTCCCCATCCATATTCGTAACACCTCCCAGGTCGGTACCCTGGACTCTGATGGTAGCGCCGGGAACACCAAGGCCCGCATTATCCGATACCTTACCCCGGATCGTACGTACCTGCGCCCATAAGTGAACGGCAACCATTAACATCACAAGCGTTAAAAGTATTTTTTTCATATTTTTCTTTTTAATATTATAAATACTGTTTGCTGGTTAAGGGCCGGTATAAAATTCATCATGAATAATTTCCATGACTAAAATTTAAACAGGCTCTGAACAAATTGATTCGGATGACAGGGTTGTGTATTTCTGGTCATTCATAGGCACTATATTTTTGGAGTTAGGAAAAAACCATGAATACGCATTATGTTTTCTTTAACAAAAATAATACCATCGCTCCAAAAAATCACCCCTTTTGCGGGATATTTTATTTAACAGGCGATTTTTGTACTGAAAATCAGTTAGATACCGCAATTACCTAAAAATTTTTTAATAAATTTTTTGGCATACTCAATTTGCCGATCTACCTTTGCACTCCCAAATTTCAAAGCGACGGGAGGGGAAGATATCCCCATCTGTTAAAAACTTTAAAAAGGAAATGAGACACCTGAGTTTTAAGACACAATCCGCCAACGAGAAGATCGTACAGCGCAACTGGTATGTGGTAGATGCTACCAACCAGACGCTCGGCCGCATGACCACAAGGATCGCGAGCATCCTCCGCGGGAAAAACAAAGTATATTATACACCCCATTTCGATTGCGGCGATTATGTAATCGTGGTCAACTCCGGCAAGGTGAAGTTCACCGGTAACAAGCTGGAAGACAAGGAATACCAGACATACTCCGGCTACCCCGGCGGCCAGAAAATTACAACAGCAAAAGAATTAATGGGCCGGCGCCCGAACGCAGTCATTGAACGTGCCGTAAAAGGCATGTTACCCAAGAACCGCCTCGGACGCGCCATGTACAAAAAGCTGTTTGTATATGAAGGCGCCGAACATCCACATGCGGCACAAAAGCCACAGGAACTGAAGTTTTAATATCATTTTGTAAACAGAATCAACTCTATAAATAAATGGAGAAGCAAAAAAATGCCGTCGGACGCCGTAAAGAAGCCGTTGCGCGCATATACATCAGCAAAGGGACGGGTACTATTACCGTAAATGATAAGGACTATAAAGCTTATTTCCCGATCATGTACCTGCAAAACCAGGTAGAGCTGCCCCTGAAGACCATTGAAGCAACCGACAGCTTCGATATTATTGTGAATGTACAGGGCGGCGGCCAGAAAGGCCAGGCCGAAGCTATCAAGCTGGGCATTGCCCGTGTGCTCTGCGAGATCAATGAAGAATATCGGCCGGCGCTGAAAAAAGAAGGTCTGATGCGCCGCGATCCCCGCTCCGTAGAACGTAAGAAATTCGGTAAACGCAAAGCACGCCGCAGCTTCCAGTTCTCTAAACGTTAACCTGATCATTCAACTATTCATTAACAATGCCCGGCCGGCGCTCCCATCAGCAGAGCATCCGGCAGCGGCTCAAGAAAAAATAAAATGGAAGAAAGTAAAAACCTTCATCAGCAGCTTCTGGAAGCCGGTGTACACTTTGGCCACCTGAAGAAAAAATGGAACCCCAAGATGCTGCCGTACATCTTCGCGGAAAAGAACGGGATCCATATCATCGACCTGAATAAAACCATCGAAGGCCTCGACGAAGCAGCTGCAGCGCTGAAATCCATTGCCAAAAGCGGCAAGAAGATCATGTTTGTAGCTACCAAAAAGCAGGCAAAAGAGATCGTTGCCGAAGCGGCTGCAAAAGCAAACATGCCCTTCGTTACCGAACGCTGGCTGGGCGGTATGCTCACGAACTTCTCTACCATCCGCAAGAGCGTAAAGAAAATGCAGAGCATCGAAAAAATGCTTACCGACGGCACACTGGACAGCGTTACCAAAAAAGAACGCCTGACACTGAGCCGCAGCAGGGAAAAAATGGAAAAGGTACTGGGCGGTATTTCCCAGATGGGCCGTACGCCGGCAGCGCTTTTCATCGTGGATATCACACATGAGCACATCGCGCTTGCAGAAGCCAAACGCCTCGGTATCTCTACCTTCGCCATGGTAGATACCAACAGCGACCCCACTAAGGTGGATTTCGCGATCCCTTCCAATGATGACGCCACCAAATCCATCGCCATCATCACCAATTACCTGACTGCCGCTATCCTCGAAGGACTGGAAGAACGTGCACAAAGCAAGGAAAGCGGGGAAGAGGAAGCGCAGGAAGAAGTTACCGACCAGCAGGAATTGCGCGGGCTGAGCCTGGATGAAGAAGGAAGCGACAAAAAAGAAAAAGGAGCCGGTGGCGCCGGTCAACGTCGCCGTCAGGGTTCCGGAACACGCGGCGGAGCACGCCAGGGAAGCGGCACACGCAAACCCGGCGGCGTACCGAAACGATAATAATTTAATGTAGCCAATTAGCTGATATGCTGATTAGCTAATGATCCTCGCGACAGGGGCATTAGCTAATCGGCTAATTAGCCAATCAGCTAATTTAAAAACCGTATTTAAAACAATCATTAATGAGTACTGTAACAATATCCGCTGCAGACGTAAACAAGCTGCGGCAGCAAACAGGGGCAGGCATGATGGACTGCCGTAAGGCGCTGATCGAAAGCGGCGGCGATTTTGAAAAAGCTATTGATTACCTCCGCGCCAAAGGCCAGAAAGTAGCTGCCAACCGCAGCGACCGCGAAGCCAACGAAGGTGTGGTGATCGCCAAAGCTTCTGCCGACAACAAATACGGCGTGATCATCAACCTTAGCTCCGAAACCGATTTCGTAGCCAAGAACCAGGAATTCATCGACTTTGCACAGCAAGTGGCTGACACCGCGCTGACTTCCGGCACCAAAACAGTTGAAGAACTGAAGGCCGTTGCACTGGATGGCGCAACCGTAGGCGAGCGCCTGCTGGAAATGGTTGCCAAGATCGGTGAGAAAATAGACGTCACCCGCTTCGAACAGGTAACGGCAGAAACCGTAATTCCTTATATCCACGGCAACTTCCGCATCGGCGTGCTGGTGGGCCTCAACAAAGCTGCCGGCGACAATATAACCGAAGCCGGTAAAGACGTAGCCATGCAGATCGCCGCGATGAACCCGCTTGCAGTGGATGCCTCCGGCGTTCCGCAGGAAACCATCGACCGTGAAAAAGCAATTGCCATCGAACAGATCGTAGCTGAAGGCAAACCTGCAGACATGGCTGAAAAGATCGCAGCAGGCAAGATCAACAAATTCTTCAAAGACAATACACTGCTGCCGCAGCCTTTCGTAAAAGACAACTCAAAGACCGTTGCCGATTACCTGAAGTCTGTAGCAGGCGACCTCACTGTTACCGAATTCAAACGTGTAGCAATAGGGTAAAAGCAATAAACACACCCAATAGAGCTAAAGCCGGTTGCTGGAAACAGCGCCGGCTTTGTATTAGAAGCCTTCTATATTTTAGTCATGGGAATTTAGACAGCTTCTTAGGAACGGGCAAAAACAAGCAGCGGCATTATATCCCCGGCATCGGCACTCTTTAGCGCCCGTAAATATGTGTCCCTTGCTTCGCCCTGCCCCGTGAGGCGTATCGCCCCCCACGAGAAAACCGGCAACCGGAAAATTTTCTCAATCATAATATCTGCCATAAGCCGGCTATGCCTTCCGTTTCCGTTCGGAAAACAATGAATGCTTACTATCCGGTGTTTAAACCTTATTGAAACCTCTTCCGGATGATAGACTGTATTTGCTATTTGAAAGGCGGTGTCATCCAGCAGGCACCTGAGCGCGACAGGAATTTGCCATTTATCAACCCCGATATTTTTATCTGTTCTTCTGAATTGCCCGGCCCAGCTCCACACATTTCCATACATACGCTTGTGCAAATTACACACAAAATCTTCCGTAAGTATCGTTTCGGATCTAAAAGAACGGGACATCTGCCATTGAATTGCTTCTTCGATATTGTGTTGCTCAAATTCATCCAGTTCACTACGGGTAGCAATGGTCGGGATGCGCAATCCATCCAATTCATCAACATCCAGTGGCGTCTGCCCCGGCATATAGCTATAATTCAGTCCCATAACGCTCCCGGCATTTGATGCCTGATCATCTTAGTACGTTCTTCAATGGCTTTCCGGAGCCGTTTCCTGGAATTCTCCTGATCTTCCAACTTCATTGTCTGGTCGGTGCGCAAAACGATCCTGGTAGCCAGCTCTCTGGCTTTCCTGTCTATCAGCGCGTCCATTGACCCGTCAATGGGCACGAAGCCATACACCAGTTCCATATCCATTGCTCTGGCAGCCTCCCGCAATGCATTCAGCGTAATGGCGCCCTCTCTTTCTCTTTTTTCAATAGCTCCGGCACTTTGCCTGGTAATTTTCAGCTTACCGGCCAGTTGCTGCAGCGACATCCCGAGCGCCAGACGCACCGCTTTTATCCAGCCCGTAGGTGGGGGGGAGATCTTCCCGGCTAATACAAACGGCCTTATTTTTTCATTTATCTGCTGGAGATAAAGTGCTTTTGTCTGCATAATGTAATATTATAGTTTGCCTGTACAGGAACAAATGTAAGCATATAATCTTACATTATGAAGGGAAATGTAAGCTTATAAGTTTACATAAAATCAAGAAAAGTAAGATTATAACACTACATAAAAGAATGCAACCACATGATTTACAATACTATGAACCGATCAGCATCTTTCAGGAATGGAAATTTCATACGTGCATCTGCTAATAAGCTCTTGCTCAAAGATATCGTATAAACACCCGTCTCGTGCGATTGCTGCCAAAGCGTTTCTCCCAGCGGCCCAAACACGCTGCTGTCGCCGCTGTGGTAAATACCATTCCCGTCGGTACCTACCCGGTTGACCCCGACCACATAACTCTGATTCTCTATGGCCCTGGCCTGCAACAGGGTTTTCCAAGCCAGGCTGCGCCGTTCCGGCCAGCAGGCAACATACAGCAGCACATCATACGCTGCCCCGGCTGCATCCCCATCCGTGCCTTGCCGCACCCATACGGGGAAACGCAGATCGTAACACACCTGAAGGCAGATCCGCCAGCCATTCACCTGTACGATCAGCCGCTTGTCGCCGGCTGTATAATGCTCGTGCTCTCCGGCAAAGCCAAACAAATGCCGTTTGTCATACACGCCATACCGGCCGTCGGGCTGCATCCAGATAAGGCGGTTGTAATATTTTCCATCTTCTGCTATGATGATGCTTCCGGTGAGTATGCAGCGGAAGCGCTGCGCCATTTGCTTCATCCACTGCACCGTCTGCCCATCCATTCCTTCCGCAAGGCGCTCCGCCGACATACTAAAACCGGTGGCAAACATTTCGGGCAACACTACTACTTCCCGCTTTCCGGTTATCCCTGCAATATATTGCTCGTATTGCTGCAAGTTGGCTGCCTTATCTTCCCAGATAATATCGGGTTGTACCAGGGATATGCTTAGCTGTTCACGCATATTGATCTGTTTTTTGGTTACTAACCATTTAATTAGCTAATAAGCCAATGTGCTGATTAGCTAATATCTGTCGCGAGGGATCATTAGCACATCAGCTAATTATCACATTAGCTAATTAAAAGCATCATTTTACTCTTACAAGATAATAATCACTCAGCACACTGCCACGCGTCTTGTGGTTCAGGAATGCCGGCTTGAGCTGGCTCACTTTAAACAGTTGCCGGTGCATCAGCGTATCGATCCGGTAATGGTTTCGGTGCAGGAATGCCATGCCGTTATCCTGCGTCAGGAAATAATCCCCGGAACGAACGATGAGGCTGTTGGTGTCAGCGCCGCCGATCACACCCTGTGCGTAAAAATGAAATGAATTCAACGGGTCGTTCACATCCAGGATACGGACGCGCTCAACCGGGATGTTTTGCGCATGGATAAATTTCCCGGCCTGCGTTCCCACCTGGTATTTCATCAGCTCAAAATAAAAATAGTGGGTCAGGAAAATATTTACCAGGATCATACCCGTTGCCGCCGGCATGAACAAGATTTGCCGGCGGTTACCTTTCCATGTAAACCAGCTCCATACCATAACAGCGATCAGCAATGCTGCAAACCAAAATGCACTTGCGGGGAAGGTTACAGAGAGGATCAATAAAACGCCCACGAACAGCAGCGCCGGCACGATCATCATTACCGGTTTCATCACCTTACGGAGCTTCGGGTATTTTCCATCCTGCACCAGGTCGCGCAGGAATTTTGCAGTGATGATAGCAGCAAGCGGAAAGGCTACAAATATATAATGCGGCAACTGGTAGTGCGAAGAACCCAATGCGATATACGCCAGGATGAAACCGCCCATTGTGATCCATTCCTGATCTGCTCTTAAACGGAAACGTTGTTGTACCAGTTCTTTGATATTGATGAACAATGCCGGCAGGAGCAGAAATATCCAGGGGAGAAAAGACCAGAGCATGTTCAACATAAGAAAATCGAAACCGGCGCCATTGTCCCAGACATTTTCACCGGTAATGCGGCCAAAACTTTGCGTCCAGTAAAAAAATTCAAGCCCGGAGGTTCCCTGTTTCCCGTCCATCCATTTTTCCGGCTGCATATCAAACTGCTGATACAGCCCGATGCTCATCGGTACCAGGAAGACGGCAATGAGCAACAGGTAAATGATATGACGCGGATCAAATATCTTGCGCCACTGCCGCTTCAGCAGCCAGTCGGCGCCGAAGCAAAATACCGGCACCATAATTGCAATGGGCCCTTTGGTCATCATACCGAAAGCGATGCTGGCACCGCCGCCTAATACATAGTACCATTTTCGCTTCAGGTCGGCCTCGCGGATCATCCATACCGCAGTGATCACCCAGCTCATCAGAATGGTATCGGTACGGATGTCGTTGGTCATGAGGAACATGCCCTGACAGACACCGAGTATAAGCGCCGCCATGCGGCCGGTATTTTCATCGTACAGCGAACGTGTCAGCCGGTAGGTAGCGTACAACGACCAGAGTGCAAAAAATATGGAAGGCAGCTTAAAACCCAGGTTGCCCACACCGAAGATCTTCATGCCGAGCGCGCTGACCCAGAAGAGGAAAGGCGGTTTGTCGAGATAGTCACGCCCACGGTCAAAGATCTGCAGGTATGATCCGCTTTCCATCATCTCCCGGCTGATCTCGGCGTACTGCGATGCATCGATATCCATGATATCCACCCGCACAGCCGAGATATAAAGTACCGCAAGTACAATAAACAACCAAAAAGGTACTTTGGGCATGATCCGTCATTTGCTGAACCGCAAAAATATCGAATTACACGTGTATGACGACAATCATATATTGCCGTCTGTTTGTTCTGTATCTTTAGCCGATGAATTTTTCCGCATACTGTGATTATTTCCGGCAGATACTGGATGATCCCGACCGCAAGGCGCCATACGACAATCCCGACTATATCGACTATACACGGATGAACTGGGCACGGATGAACCGATGGCTGAAAACGGCCGTGATCTCCGATACCATGCGGCAAGCCGTGTCGGGTATCCAACAACCGCAGCAGTGGATCATCATCACCGAACCCTGGTGCGGAGATGCTGCACACTGCGTACCTTTCCTGCATATGATCGCCGGGATGAACGAGCGGATCACGGTACGATACGAGTTGCGCGATGCCGAGCCATTCCGGATCAATCAATACCTCACCCGCGGCGGGAAATCAATCCCCAAGCTGATCATACAGGATGAAAGTGGTGCAGACCTGGCAAATTGGGGGCCGAGACCTGCAGCTTGCCAGCAACTCTACGACCGACTGACGGAGCAGCAGGCTGATTTTGAAAAATTGAAAATGGAGCTGCAGCGCTGGTATAATAATGATAAAGGCCATGAACTGCAGCAGGAGCTGGAAAAGCTGCTCTCAGACATCACACGCTAAACCATGCACTTGAACGTACGCCTGTGATAAGGGGTATATCCGAATTCCTGTATTTGCTTTTTATGGAACGGGGTGGGGTACCCTTTATTCTCATACCAGTTATACCGCGGGAACTCCTCATGCAGTTGCTGCATATAATCATCCCGGTATGTTTTCGCAAGAATGCTGGCAGCAGCGATAGCGGCGTATTTGCCATCGCCTTTCACTACACAATGATGCGGGATACCCAGATAAGGTGTAAAGCGGTTGCCGTCAATCAGCAGGAGGTCAGGACGCAGCGATAATGCATCTATCGCGAGATGCATCGCTTTGAAAGAAGCCTTGAGAATGTTGATCCGGTCTATCTCTTCGTGATCTACCATCTGCACTGACCACGCGAGCGCAGCACCTTCAATAACGGGACGCAGCTGTATCCGGTCTTCATGGCTCAGTTGTTTACTATCGTTGAGCAGCGGATGATAAAAATCTTCCGGCAGGATCACGGCAGCCGCAGATACCGGTCCGGCCAGGCAGCCACGCCCGGCTTCGTCGCACCCGGCTTCGTGGTGGCCTGGTATGAAATAAGGCAATAGCATACAGCGCTATCTTAAAAGTGTAACGTTCCCTTTGTAAAGCAGTTGTGCTCCTGAATTATCTTCTCCTTTCACATAATAAACATACACACCCATTGAGCATGGCGCTCCTTTATACATTCCATCCCATCCTGTGCCGGCAATTTGAGTGGTATATACCCTTTCACCCCATCTGTTGAATACAGAAAATTCCTTTAGAGTGAAATCACAAAAGATCATGGGTTTAAAAAGATCATTATACCCATCGTCATTGGGAGAAAAAGCGTTAGGGATTAATACAGCGGTCTCCCCACTTATATCAACAAGTACAGAGTCAGTGGTCAAGCATCCTTTTTCATCCCAGGCATTGAGTATAAAAGTTGTTTTTTGCCGGATATCTATTATGGGATCAGGTATGGTGTCATTATTACAATATTCGCCCGGAAACCATTGGTATCGTTGAGCACCGGATGCGTATAGCTGGATTTGGGTGTTTTCACATCCTTCTCCAATAATTCGTTGATCAATTTGAATATCTGCCGGCGGGTACACACTGATCTGTACTGTATCGGTGCCAGTACAACCCTGTGCATCGGTACCGGTAACCACGTACTGCAGGATGCCGTAGTCCGAAATCATAATCAGCGGAGTATCGGAGGCGTCATTATCAATACCAGTTGCAGGACTCCATTTATAGGTTTCTGCTCCGGTAGCATATCCCCGGATCTGAGCATTATTGCATATAATCGTATCTTCCGGGCCGGCTCTTACAATAGGAGCCGGTAAAACGAATACTTCAAGAGAATCAAAACTAAGACAACCAATACCATTATCTGCTGTTACGATATATTTTTGGGTAGCAACAGCAGTAAGTGTCGGATTCGAAATTTCAGGATCATCCAAGCCCAAAGCCGGGCTCCATTTATATGACACTCCATTCCCGGAAGCAGATAATACCACCGTTGCTCCTTCACAAAGCCGGATAGAATCAGGGCTTGCCCGGATTATTGGCGGCGGTACGACAACAACGTCCACAGAGTCTTTGCCTTTGCAACCATCGCTGTTGGTTCCTGTTACTATATACTTCCCCGAAACTGTAGCCGTAAGGATCGGGCCGGCTACATCCGGATTATTGAGACCGGCTGACGGCGACCATTTGTAAGATATTCCTCCGCTTGCAGACAGCAATACCGTATCGCCCGGGCATACTTGTACACTCCCGGGTGTAGCCGTGATAACCGGAGACGGCCTTACGATCACCTCTACCGTATCCCTTCCGATACATCCGTTATTATCAGATGCTTCCACAATATATTTTTGCGATGTAGTAGCAGTAAGGACCGGGTTGGCTATATTCGGATTGTTCAAGCCCGTTGCAGGCGACCATGCATAAAAAACGCCACCTGCTGCCGATAATACCATCGTATCTCCGGCACATAATGTCCTGCTTTCGGGCGTTGCTGTAACGGACAAACTGCATACCGGGCTTAAAACAACATTATCAACCAACATACCCCCATTCCCATAACAACTTGAAAGTCCCTGAAAAACAAGGTTAGCTGTGGTAGCACTGGCTGTAAATGTATATTCTCTAAGGGTCCAGGGTTGATGAACGGCTGTTAGCGTGAAGGTATCCGAAACCATGGTACCAAACCCCACAGCAGCTCTTATATTACCCGAAGAAATCCCGCATCCGGTTGCGAATAGATGATGCACACTGGTATAAAAAGAAAGTTTGTAAGTATTCCCTATTGTAAGACCCGTTATTAACTGCTCAATTTTACCATCCGGATTCAAATCTATGTGATGATCAATTCCTCCGGGAGGGCTTCCCATATTCCAATTCAGTCTATGGTGCTTGTCGATCACACTGTTGGTAATCGTCCAAAAATTCATCTGCATAGTGAGACTATATGTTCTGAATTGCTGCGATATATGTGTAGGATTTGTAAATGGCGTATCATCTTCAAAGTTCCCGTCTGTCACATAATTCTGGCTGTACAGCGGTACGCCGGAACATAAAAACAATACAATGAAAATGAACCGCTTTAGAGAACTATACGTTATTACGCGCATTAGTATATTATTTCACATAAAGCTAAAAATTATCCTTCAAGTTTCCGCACCAGAGTCAGGATTGTAGCAATGGCCACTGTTTCACCGGTTTCATCGTACACATCCACCAGCCATTTCACAATACCTTTCGGCACATCGTCTTCGCTGCGTTTTTCCTGGTCGGTTTTTTCCTTCACCGTAAAACGGACGCCGATCGTACTGCCGGGATATACGGGCTTGGTAAAACGCGCTTCATCAATGCCGTAATTCAGGAGTACCGGGCCTTTTTTTGCATCCACAAACAAACCGGCCGCTTTCGATAATACAAAATATCCGTGTGCTACCCGCTGTTCGAATATAGTGCCTTCCAAAGATGTAGCATCCACATGCGCATAAAAATTATCCCCGCTGACGTTGGCAAAATTGGTGATATCTGCTTCGGTCACCGTATGCTTTGCCGTGATCAATGTATCGCCGACAGCCAGCTCTTCAAAATATTTCCGGAAGGGATGTACCTCTGTTTCTGTCTGCCTGCCGCCCTGCTGATACACATTGGTGATGCGGGATATCGTAGTGGGCGATCCCTGGATGGCCGTACGCTGAAGATAGTGCAGCACACCGCGCTTGCCGCCCATTTCTTCGCCGCCGCCGGCGCGACCCGGTCCGCCATGCACCAGCAAAGGCATCGGAGAACCGTGACCGGTGCTTTCTTTCACGCAATCACTGTTCAAGACCAATATACGGCCATGCATGCTGGCAGCGCCCAATACAAATTCTTTGGCTACTTCATCATCAGCCGTTACGATAGAGCAAACAAGCGAACCTTTACCCATTCTGGCCAGTGTTATAGCATCATCCAGCGTGTCATACGGCATGATCGTGGACACGGGGCCGAAGGCTTCTATGTTATGGCAATCCGTTTTGGTAAACGGATCGCTGTTGAAAAATACCAGCGGCGGCAGGAAAGCGCCTTTCTCTTTGTCGGCGCCAACCACTTCAAATTTTTCCAGGTCGCCGATCACGATCTCCTGCGATTGTGCCAGCTGCTGTACCCGCTCCCGCACTTCATTGCGCTGGCTGATGCCTGCCAACGGCCCCATACGCACACCTTCTACGGAAGGATTTCCGAGCGTAGTCTGCTGCAGCCTTTTCCCCAAAGCGATCTGCACATCTTCCACCCGGTCGGCCGGCACGATGATGCGGCGCACGGCGGTACACTTCTGCCCGGCCTTTACTGTAATCTCACGGGCTATTTCTTTTATGAAGATATCAAATTCAGCGCTGCCCGGTTTTACATCCGGCCCGAGCACCGAGCAGTTGAGTGAATCGGCTTCAAGATTAAAAGGTACTGCTTCAGAAACAATACGCGGATGTGATTTCAGCATCTGACCCGTTGAGGCGGAACCGGTAAACGTAACCACATCCTGGCTTTCAATTGTATCGAGGATGCCTCGTGCCGAGCCGCAGATCAGTTGTAAAGAGCCTTCCGGCAGGATCCCTGATTTAATGATCTCTTCAAAAACAGCTTCCGTAAGATAGGAGGTAAGCGTTGCCGGCTTTACAATCGCGGGTACACCCGCCAGCAGGTTGACGGCAATCTTCTCCAACATCCCCCACACCGGGAAGTTGAAGGCATTGATATGAATGGCTACACCTTCGCGCGGCACCATAATATGATGACCGATAAATGTGCCGTTTTTGGAGAGTTTGGCAGCTTCGCCGTCCACATAAAAGCGCTCGTCCGGGAATTGGCGGCGGAGGCTGGCATTGGCGAACAGGTTACCGATGCCGCCTTCGATATCTATCCAGCTATCCACCCGCGTAGCGCCGGTAAGCGTACTGATCTCATAAAAATATTCCTTGCGGTCGAGCAGGTACATGGCCAGCGCCTTCAGCATACGGCCGCGCTCATGGAAGGTCAGCTTACGCAAGGCCGGGCCGCCGGTTCTCCGCGCATATTGCATCATTGCTCCGAAATCAAGCCCCTCGCTGCCGGCCGTATAAATCGCTTCGCCGGTAATGGCATTGTATAAGGTTTCACCGCTGTTTTTAGCGGTAACCCATTTACCTTCAGCGTAATTCTTCAGTTGTGCAACAGACATGAGCAAATGTATTTTTTAAGCCTTGCAAAGGTAGCGAGAAAATGTCTGAATCACGGGTTGGGCGGATTTAAGGATTTAACGTGATTTCCTGTTTATAAGGCGGATACTCATCATCCATGATCAATCTGTGACCCAATGTTGGTCGTTGTCTGGTTATCACCTAAGTAAAGACAAGATCCGGCGTCTATACTCGAGGCATATTTTATAACTACCTTTACCCCCATGAGTTACGAATGGCATCCGGCCGGGCCGGTTCAAAATTTTTCTGAAACGGAGATCCGCGAGCAGGAAGTCGGAGGCAAACGGATCGCGTTCCTCCGGAAAGGTGCCGCCGTCCATGCATTCGCAGCTATCTGTCCGCACGGCGGAGCACGGTTTTGCGAAGGGTGGACAGATTATTCGGGCAATATCGTATGCCCCCTGCACAAGTACAAATTCAACCCCGCCAACGGATACAATACCAGCGGCGAAGGATATAAACTAAAAACCTACCCGGTTGACATAAAAGATGATATTGTGTACATTGGCCTGTGACCCGTAATTCAAACCGAAATACCCATGCAAATCCCTCCCTTCCTGCGCCCCGGCGATACTATTGGTATCACTTGTCCTTCGGGCTATGTATCCGAAGAAAGAGTGCATTACGCTGTACAAGTATTGCAACACTGGGGCTACCAGGTGCGGATTGGGAAAACCGTGGGATCGGAACATTTTTATTTCTCAGGCACAGATGAAGCCCGGCGTACAGACCTCCAGGAAATGCTCGACGACCCGGAAATAAAAGCCATCCTGATGGGGCGCGGCGGCTACGGCATGAGCCGGATCATTGACGATCTTGACTTTACTGCTTTCTACCAGAAACCCAAATGGGTCTGCGGTTTCAGCGACATCACCCTGCTGCATAGTCATATCCAGGCCAATTATAACATTGCGACCCTGCACAGCCCTATGTGCGGCGCCTTTTCACCGGATACGGAACATTCGGATTTCCTCCTCAGTCTGAAAGAGGCGCTGGAAGGAAAACCGGCTGTTTATCAGACCGGCGCATCTTCCTTCAACCGACCAGGCAAAGCAACTGGCATCCTTACCGGGGGGAATCTGGCTATGCTGGCCCACAGCACAGGATCGGTTTCTGCTGTCGATACAAGGGATAAAATATTATTCATCGAAGATATCGGCGAACATCTATATAACGCAGACCGTATGCTCCTGAACCTGAAACGTGCGGGTAAGCTGGAAGCACTGGCCGGGCTGGTCGTCGGCAGCTTCACGGATATGCAGGACACAGAGCGGCCGTTTGGACAAACTATGGAGCAGATCATTTCAGATAAAATTGCGGAATATAATTACCCGGTCTGCTTCGGGTTCCCGGCAGGTCATCAGGAAGTGAATTATACGCTTATGCTGGGCGTTCCGCATGAATTGACCGTTAACAGTAACATGGTACACCTGTCGAGGCTCACACTTTCTTAAAAAATAAACCATTAAGAAATTAAGGTGTTAAGAACATTAAGAGCAAATTCTTAATTCCTAAATGCCTTAATGGTGAAAAAATTAAGTAACTATCAATAGCAGCAATAAGAAAATCTTAACTTATGTTAAGAGTCTGATAAGCTTTATACGCCTATTTTTGTCGCAATTAAACAAATCAGAAAATTATGAAACGCATCCTATTACCAACAGCAGCGCTGGCCATGTTCTTTGCATCCTGCCAGAATGCTCCGAAGGCCGACCAGGCAGAAACAGCAGAAGCACAAGAAGTAACATCAGCAGAAGGCACTTCCCTGAAGGCTGATCTTGCGCAAAGCAAACTTGAATTTATCGGCACCAAGCCCGTAGGCTCGCATCACGGTACTATTCAACTTAAAGACGGAGAAGTGATTGTGAATGGCGATGCTATCACAGGCGGGACTTTTGTTATGGATCTCAATACACTGCAGACACACGACCAGGATGCCGAGGGCAATGCCAGGCTCACCGGCCACCTGAAAACTGCAGATTTCTTCGACGTGGAAAATCATCCTGAAGCGATTTTTGAAATTGTAAGTGTAACACCGGGTGTAGCCAATAGCGACGAGCTGATCCTCAAGGACGCTACCCACACGATCACCGGCAACCTGACCATGAAAGGAATCACCAAGAGCATTACATTCCCTGCCAAAGTACAGGTTAATGAAAATCAGGTGATGGCCAATGCCAACTTCAACATTGACCGTACAGAATGGAATATTGTTTATGGCAATGACCAGAGCCTGGGCGATAAATTTATCCGCCCG
Organism: Taibaiella soli; assembly: GCA_040392625.1. GTDB lineage: Bacteria > Bacteroidota > Bacteroidia > Chitinophagales > Chitinophagaceae > JBEBVQ01. The sequence continues at coordinate 19,351 of JBEBVQ010000004.1, forward strand.
GAAGTGAATATCCAACTGCAACTGGCAGCGAACAAACTGTAATTGTAACAGATAAACATTCTGTAGAGACAGGCGATCGCCTGTCTCTACGTGTTTTGGAAATGGGCATTATCAATACAATCGCAATTTTGTCAACCGTTCTATTTCCTTGTGGATAATCCCGTCGAGCGCTTTCTGCTTTCCCTCTTTATTCCGATAGATCAGGCGATGATCCAATACGGCGCGGGTAATATCCTTTACATCATCTTCGATAACAAATGTACGCCCCTTCACCAGCGCATAAGCGCGCAGGCATTTCAGGAAGGCAATACCACTGCGGGTGGAAGCGCCCAGTGTTATATCCGGATGCGTACGGGTTGCACGCACAATATGATTGACGGCGCGAATGATCTCATCATGCACAAACACTTGTGCCGCCTGCTCCTGTAGCGACAGGATATCCCGCATGGTCAATACCTGTTCGAGCTGCACCAGATTTTGCGCAATACCTGCGTATTCGCGGTAGATATTCAGCTCTGTTTCTTCGTCCACATAGCCGAAGTATATTTTCATGAAGAACCGGTCGAGCTGGGCGGCAGGCAGAGGATAAGTGCCTTCCATCTCAATAGGGTTTTGCGTGGCAATGGTGAAGAACATCCGTTCGAGCTTCAGCGTAGTATCGCCTACAGTTATCTGGTGTTCGGCCATTGATTCGAGCAGCGCGCTTTGTACTTTCGGGGAAGCGCGGTTGATCTCGTCTGCCAGCAATACATTACAAAAGAGCGGCCCTTTTTTGAAGACAAATTCTTTAGTCCGGTCGTCGAAAATATGCGTACCAATAAGATCCATCGGCAGGAGATCGGGCGTAAACTGTATCCTTTTGAAAATTACATGCGCCACACCGCCGCCGCCGCTGATACATTGGGCGAGACTGCGGGCGAGGACTGTTTTGCCGGTACCGGGATTATCTTCCATCAGGATATGGCCGCCGGCCAGCAGGGCAGTGATCACCATTTCCACCGGCGGACGCTTGCCGCGGATCACACGTTCTATCTGCGTGATCAGGGATTGTATGGCATCCGTGGCATTGACCGTATCCGCTGCCGGTAACTGTTCCTCCATCATAGCGATTCAAAGGTTTGTACAATTTTAATGATTTTACATGACGATGGCGGTGAACAGGTGATAAATTTTTGTGAACACGGGAAAAGAATCTGCAGTTTCATTATAACCTGATCAGCATGAAGGATGTGGACTATACACTTTTTTTGAAATCTTCACGGCCCGAGCAGAAGATACGCGCAGTTTTAGGTAAATTTGATCAGCTGCCGCCGGAACATGCGCTGAAGCATATTGTACAGGAGTTGAAAAAAGCACCGAAGGCTGGAGCCGGCCGTTACTTCCGGCAACTGCGCATACCGGCGCAATTGCGTAACCTCAATCTAAATTTTATTGAAGATATGGGGGCTGATCAAAGTTGCCATGCAGCAGGGGTTGCTGCAGTAATAGAGTTGTTTACCGGACGAGCGTGATATCTCCTTTGAACTGCTTTACGTGCCGCTCCGTCCCTACTGTAACGGTAGCATGATACATATATACGCCGGCCTCTGCCAAAGCGCCTTTGTACGAACCATCCCAGCCCGATGCCATGCTTTGCATACTGAAAACGGTTTCTCCCCAACGATTATACACCACCAGGCCCACATCGCTGACCAGGCATTCATTACCGATCACAGGACGGAAAACATCATTCAATCCGTCCCCGTTCGGTGTAAAGGCAGTAGGAAATGACACGGGGCAATCACAAAATTCTGAACGGATAGCTATTGTATCACTTTCGATGCACTGTGCATACTGTACTTCCACCCAATAAACACCCGTATCTCCGGCGATCATTGTTTGTGAACCGCTTCCGTCGCTCCATAATATCCTGCTGCCGGAGGGCAGCACGTCCGTCCCAAGCTGTACCATTACCGGCTTTTCGCGGCAGAGGAGCTGGTCGGAACCCAGATATTGCCGGATATCTGTAAAAGTCGCCCGTATGGTATCAGACGCTTCGCAAATTCCTTCGCGGAACTGTACCCAATAGACGCCTGACTCTTTAACATCAATAGAATGCCCGGTGCTGCCGGTACTCCACAATACAGAAGCCAATGGCGGGGGTGTTACCGAAAGCGTAACCGGAGCAGCGGCAGGATCACAATAAACAGTATCATTGCCCAGATCCGGAGCCAGATTGGTGAGCGTAACATGGATCGTATCCGATGCAACACAGCCATTTGCAGCCGTGACCTTAACCCAATACACACCGGAACTGCGGACAACCAGTGTTCGCCCGGCGCTGCCGTCAGACCAGAGATATCCCGTTATGGGATCATCGGTATCCGGCCGGAGCGTAATGGGTTGCGGATTCGTACAAACCACGGTATCATTGCCCAGCGATACAGATACCGCGGCACGTACCTCAAAAGTATCCACATGGGTTACACAACCTTTCTTGCCGGTAACCCAATATAGTCCGTCGGCTGAGATCATGATGCGGTTACTTTGCGTGCCGTCATTCCAGGCATACGATTCATATCCCGGCGGCGCTTCCAGCCATTCGGATTCCAGACAGCGCTGTACGATCTGTTTGGAGAACATGCTGTCCCGCATCGGGGTCACTTCATGAGAAAGTCCGTAGATCATGGATGTACTGTCGAGCAGCTCCACCGCATGGGGTACAAATCCACATGCCGTACCCAAAGCCTCCGGTGAAAGGATCGCCCCGAGGATCCGGCCGCGATCCGCCGGTAAGTTGCCTGAAGCGTCCCGGCTGTTACCGAAATAAATACGCCGGTCAGGCCCGACCTTCAATTGTGAACGGGGCACATAACCTGTACTGACCTTAGTTTTTGACTGCCGGATGGCCGCCGGAGTTCCGGCTGCCATATCATACTGGAAGATATTCCATCCGGATAGTGGCGACGCCGCATCCTTTGCCAATACATACAGCCTTGTATTACCCGGCGAAAAGGCACATCCGAAAGCAGCATGGCCGGTATC
>JBEBVQ010000005.1:0-21214 GCA_040392625.1 Taibaiella soli
AATCTTTCAACATCGGTACGATCCGCCTGCTGCATAACCAGGTGAAAGAAGAACAGTGGGAGCACATGAAACGGTTTATTAAAACAGAAACACAATCGTATCAGCCCGTAACCGCCATCGGTACGGGTGGGAACATCAACAAAGTCTTTTCCCTTTCCAAACGGAAGGAAGGTAAGCCGCTTACGCTTGATCTGCTGAAAGATTATTACAATGAGCTGAAATCCGTGCCGGTTGAAGAACGGATGCATCTTTACCGTCTTCGTGCCGACCGTGCTGATGTGATCGTCCCGGCGCTGCAGATATACACGTCCGTAATGCGCTGGGCCGGATCGGATGTTATCTATGTGCCGAAGACCGGGCTTGCGGATGGCCTGGTGCAGATGCTGTACCGGGAGCGGAGTCAGGGATGAGGAATGAGGGATAAGGATTGAGGGGGTTATACGGAGCCTTTACCTGCGTTTTGTATGAAAGCATTCAGTTCCGGTTCTGCCATCCGGAAGGTATGGAGCAATTTGTCCGTCAGTTCGGGTATTTCTGAGTGATGATCTTCCTTGAGCAGCGTTTCTATCTTCATCACATCCTCCAGCATACCTTTTATCCGGATAACGCCAAGCCCTGATTTTAATTTATGCGCCTGACGGTAAATCTGATCCCAATTCTTTTTCTTCTTTGCCAATGTATTGAGCGTAATGAGATCCTGCCCTGTATGTTGCAGGAAGATACTTATCACTTCTGCAATATAACCGGCATTTCCGCCCGATAATTGCTCCAGGTAACTCAGATCCACCAGTTTGTTTTCCGACCCCATCTTTCCCGTTTACGATACACCGCAAATAAACAGGGGCAAGGTACAAAAAATGCCGGGTCAGCCAATCAAATTCATACTTCTCGGGTGTAGTCGGGGGACTTTTAATGAAACATATACATTTCGTAACTTTGCACCCCGGATATACCGGCCTGTGCGGGAAAACTGACCCCACAGGCGAATCATCATTCAACCAGAACCGATAAAGGTTTTATGTACACACCCAAAAACAAGATCCGTATTGTAACAGCAGCATCGCTTTTCGACGGGCACGATGCAGCTATTAATATCATGCGCCGCATTATGCAGGCCAATGGTGCAGAGGTCATCCATCTCGGCCATGACCGCAGCGTGCAGGAGGTGGTGGATTGTGCCATCCAGGAAGATGCCAACGCGATCGCCATGACCTCTTACCAGGGCGGGCATGTGGAATACCTGAAGTATATGTACGACCTGTTGCAGGAGCGGAACTGCGGGCATATCCGGATCTTTGCCGGCGGCGGCGGTGTGATCCTCCCGGATGAAATAGAAGAGCTGCATGCTTATGGCATCACCAAAATTTATTCACCGGATGATGGCCGCGCCATGGGGCTTGAGGGGATGATACAGGACCTGCTGGCTCAAAGTGATTTCCCTACAGGTAACCGGTTGAATGGTGAAGTGGGTCATATAACAGAGCGGTCGGCCAGGTCTGTGGCGCGGCTGATCTCTGCGATCGAAAATTTTCCTGATGCGGCAGAAACAAAGACCGCGCTGAAAAAGATCAATGAGCTGGCAGCGGTATCCAGTGTTCCTGTGCTGGGCATTACGGGTACAGGCGGGTCGGGCAAAAGCTCCCTGGTGGACGAAATAGTACGCCGGTACCTGCTCGATTTTAAGGATAAGACCATAGGTATCATCTCTGTAGATCCCTCCAAAAGGAAAACCGGCGGCGCCCTGCTTGGCGACCGTATCCGCATGAATGCGATCCGGAACGAACGGGTGTATATGCGTTCTATGGCCACACGCCAAAGCAACCTGGCCGTGTCCCGGTATATCCATGATGCAGTAAATATCCTGAAAGCTGCGCAATATGACCTGGTCATCCTTGAAACATCCGGGATCGGACAGAGCGATACCCAGATCACCGACTATTGCGATGTAAGCATGTATGTAATGACACCGGAATACGGTGCGGCTACACAGCTTGAAAAGATCGACATGCTCGATTTCGCAGATATTGTAGCAGTCAACAAGTTTGACAAACGCGGTGCGATGGATGCATTGCGCGATGTGAAAAAACAATTTCAGCGCAATCACAAGCTGTTTGATAAAAAGCCCGACGACATGCCGGTATTCGGATCCATTGCCTCCCAGTTCAATGACCCCGGCACCAATACGCTGTACCGCGCTTTGATGGATGTAATTGCGTCAAAAACCGGCGCAGATCTGCACTCTACTTTTCAGGCCAGCGATGAGCTGAGCGAAAAGATATTTATTATCCCGCCTGCCCGTACCCGCTATCTCAGCGAGATCGCGGAAAACAACCGTGCATACGATCGCCAGGCAGAAGAGCAGGCTGCCGTTGCACAGAAGCTGTTCGGTATCAGAAAGACCATCGAAACGTTACAGCAGTCTGATGTGGAAGATCGCGACCGCTTGTGCAAAGATCTGGAAGAGGTCTATGCCAAAATAGCGCTGGACATCAACCCGAAAAACCTGGAATTGCTGAAAAACTGGGACGCCAAAAAACGGCAGTACCAGGACGAGTATTATGTATTCAAGGTGCGGGATAAAGAGCTGAAGATAAAGACACATACCGCTTCATTGTCGCACACGCAGGTGCCCAAAGTATCCGTACCGAAATTTGAAGCCTGGGGTGAAATACTGAAATGGGCGCTTATGGAAAATTTCCCGGGTGAATTTCCATACGCCGCCGGTATCTATCCTTTTAAACGGGAAGGCGAAGACCCCACCCGGATGTTTGCCGGCGAAGGCGGCCCGGAGCGTACCAACAAACGATTCCATTACGTATCGCTCGGTATGCCGGCCAAACGGTTGTCCACTGCATTCGACTCGGTGACGCTCTACGGGCAGGATCCTGATCACCGTCCCGATATCTATGGCAAGATCGGCAACTCGGGCGTGAGCGTACCCACGCTCGACGATGCCAAGAAATTATACAGTGGTTTCAATCTCGCTGATCCCAAGACGTCTGTGTCCATGACCATCAATGGCCCGGCGCCGACGATCACGGCGTTCTTCATGAATGCTGCCATCGATCAGCAATGCGAACGGTATATCAAAGAGAATGGGCTGGAGGCCGAAGTGCAGGCGAAGATCGATGCGATCTACAAAGAGAAAGGGCTGCCCCGCCCGGCATATAGCGCCAGTGTAGGGCAGGGCAAACCTGCTGCTGAAGGCGCAGGGCAACTGCCGGAAGGCAACGACGGGCTGGGCCTCATGCTGCTCGGCATTACCGGCGACCAGGTGCTGCCCGCAGAAATTTATAACAAGATAAAGGCCGATACGCTGAAGCAGGTACGGGGAACCGTGCAGGCAGACATTCTCAAAGAAGACCAGGCGCAGAATACCTGTATCTTCTCTACCGAATTTTCATTGCGGGTAATGGGAGATGTGCAGCAGTATTTTATTGACAACGGTGTCCGCAATTTTTACAGCGTTTCCATTTCCGGTTATCATATTGCAGAGGCCGGTGCGAACCCCATTTCACAACTGGCATTTACGATTTCCAACGGCTTTACGTTCGTGGAGTATTATCTCAGCCGGGGCATGAATATCAATGATTTTGCGCCCAACCTCTCTTTCTTTTTCAGTAACGGAGTAGATCCCGAATACAGCGTGATCGGCCGCGTGGCCCGCCGTATCTGGGCCAAAGCCATGAAGTATAAATATGGCGGCAACGAACGCTCGCAAATGCTGAAGTACCATATCCAGACTTCGGGTCGTTCGCTGCATGCGCAGGAGATAGACTTTAACGATATACGCACCACGCTACAGGCGCTGTACGCCATATACGACAACTGTAATTCGCTGCATACAAATGCTTATGACGAAGCCATCACTACACCTACGGAAGAAAGTGTACGGCGCGCCATGGCCATCCAGTTGATCATTAACAAAGAGCTGGGGCTGGCGAAAAATGAAAACCCCCTGCAGGGATCATTTATTATCGAAGAGCTGACCGATCTGGTGGAAGAAGCCGTCTATGCAGAATTTGACCGTATTACGGAACGCGGCGGCGTGCTGGGCGCTATGGAAACCATGTATCAGCGCGGCAAGATCCAGGAAGAAAGTCTGTATTACGAAACGCTGAAGCATACCGGCGAATATCCGATCATTGGCGTCAATACCTTTTTAAGCTCCCAGGGATCTCCTACCGTTATTCCACGGGAGGTGATCCGCTCTACTACAGAAGAAAAAGAATTTCAGATACAGACGGTGCAGCATCTGTGGGAAAGAAGCGGCGACCAGGGAGCGGAGATGCTGCGGCGATTGCAGCAGGTAGCGGTTACTAACGGTAATATCTTCGATGAGCTGATGGAAACCGTGAAATATTGTTCGCTGGGGCAGATCACGCAGGCTTTGTTTGAAGTCGGCGGACAGTACCGGAGGAATATGTAACCGGACTGCATGGGGTACTCAATTATAAAGTACCTGGGAAAAGTTGCGTAATGACTGCTTATGGTCGCGCAGGAGCAAACTGCTGTTGCTTAAAGGCGTGCATCAGGTTGGATTGGATAATCCGGTAGGCCATATCGATCATATTCTTAAAGGCAATAGCACGGGAAATGCCATGCCCGATGATCACCGGCTCATTAATACCGAGGATAGGCGTCCCGCCGTAAATTTCGTAATTGAAATTATTAAGGAATGAGTCGGACAAGCCGCGTTTTTCAGTGAAAATATGGTATATGGATTCTGCCAGCTTCAGCAGGACGTTGCCAACGAAGCCTTCGCAAACGATCACGTCGCATTTATCCATAAAGATATCCCTGCCTTCTATATTCCCGATGAAATTGATCTGTGTATTTTCTTTCAGCAGGGGGTAAGTAGCCATGGCGAGCAGGTTCCCTTTTCCTTCTTCTTCACCGATATTCAGCAATCCTACCCGCGGTGATTGCACACCGGCCACATGCTGCATATACAGCGAGCCCAATTGGGCAAACTGCACAAGCTGCTCCGGCTTGCAGTCGGCATTGGCGCCTACATCCAGCAGGAGATTGAAACTTCCGTCTTCACGGGGTATCGGCGATGCGATGGTTGGGCGGGCAATACCTTCTATGTTTTTTACAGAGTACATGGCGCCGACCATCATAGCTCCTGTATTGCCTGCGCTGATAAAGGCATCGGCGTGTTTATACGTCAGCATACCAAAGCCTTTGGCAATGCTGGAGTCGGGTTTTTCCTTCAGGGCTTTTGTCGGGTGCTCGTTCATGCCGATGACCTGGCTTGCTTCCACCAGTGTATAGCGGTGGTGAAAAGATTCAAGTGCCGGTAAATAAGGAGCAGCCAGACGCGCATCTCCGATTAACAGGAGATGAACGTCCGGGTCGGCAACTTCTTCCAGGAAAAGTGCAACGCCTTTTATTGCTTCGGCGGGTGTATAATCCCCGCCCATGATGTCAAGCGCGATCTTCATTGACGCTTTGGTCTGGAATTTCGTTATTGGTTTTGTCCTTCTGCAGCGGCAGCAGGATTTTTATCCATTACTACTCTTCCACGGTAATAGAGTTTTCCTTCCACCCAGTGAGCGCGGTGGCGCAGATGGCTTTCGCCGGTTACCGGGTCAATGCTCCACGTAGCGGCAACGGCCTTGTAATGCGAGCGGCGTTTGGCTCCGCGTTGTTGCGAGTGACGACGTTTGGGATTAGGCATTTTATTTGCTTTTAATTATATTAATCTTTGTTTTTCTTACTTTTCTTGAGGGTCTTTAACCCTTTCCATATATCATTCCTTACGGTTCCACCCGGTTCGGATAAACGGTTCAGCAGTTTCAGTGTTTCGGGGCTGCATCCCGGCGTGCCGTCGGGCTTGTCCGGATGCAGCCGCTGCAGCGGTATGCTCAGCAACACAAACTCATATAGCCACTTACTGATGTCTATCACGGTTTCGTGGCGGGGGATGAAAACCACATCGGCATCTTCATCCACATCCCCGGCATCTTCCCCGGCGAGCTTGATCAGTAATTTAAACTCATCCCACAGTGCGAGCGTAAAATCATCACCACACCGGTCGCAGGGAACAACGACAGTACCGTCAATATCAAAATGCAGCAGGAAAAAACTTTCTTTCTTATCGAAATTCAGTATTACCCTCGCTGAAAGATCTTTAATATCACCGATCGCGCTTCCGTATGCCTGTATGAACTGATAATCAATTTCATACCGGAACTCGTGCAGATCGTTTTTTAACCCCTGCCAGGCTATCTCAAATTCCCGGTTGTATTTCATATCCAGTCCTCCGTATTTACAGCCCGGCTTAAAAAAGCACTAATGGGGTGCAAAGGTACAACCTTTATTGATTTCAGAGCAATTTATTTCGTTTTAATAGAAATGCATGAAGCACTTGTTCCACAGGTTCGCTCAGGTCCACCGCCACCCGGTCTATCCGGTATTGGTGACAACGCCGGGCAACCATTTCCCGGAATTCATTCATATGCGTTATGTATTCTTCCTTAGCCTGGTGTGTTTGCAGCCGGACTTTTTCACCACTTTCCATATCCACAAATTCATACGGGCGCTGCTCGAATTCAAAAGCCAGCTCCTGCTTCCCGTCCTGGATATGAAAGAGGATCACTTCGTGCTTGTTATAACGCAGATGCTGCAGGGCGGAAAATAACGATTCCACATGTTCCGCATCATCCATCATATCACTGAATATTACGATCAGCGAACGCTTATGCATCCGTTCAGCGACGAGATGGAGCGTTGCTGCTGCATTGGTTTGCCTGCCGGGGGTGGTGTGGAGCACCTTGTCCAACTGGTGGGTCAGCATACGGTAATGGCTCTGTGCGGAGCGGCATTCCGAAAAATAATGCAAATCTTCGTCGAATAGTGCCAGGGACGCTGCGTCAAGCTGCCTCTTGAGCAACTGGAGCAATGAAGCGGCAGCCAGGCAGGAAAACTGGAGCTTGCTGAGCCGTGCCGGGTCTTCCGGGAAGTACATCGAGGCAGAAGTATCTATTACCATGCAGCAGCGCAGGTTGGTCTCTTCTTCGAAGCGCTTCACAAACAGTTTGTTGGTACGCCCGTACACACGCCAGTCTATATGCCGGAGCGGGTCGCCCGGGTTGTACAGACGGTGCTCCGCAAATTCGACAGAGAAGCCGTGAAAAGGGCTTTTGTGCAACCCGATGATAAAACCCTCCACAACTTGCTGCGCAACCAGTTCAAGATTTTCCAGCAATGTTTGCGGCAGGATCATGTACACATTGTATTAAGACTCAATAAAGGTAGCAATTTAATGTGCCAATTTGAAAATTCGGGCATTTGAAAATGATGTATTGTTTATTGTTTATATAACATGGGCATTTTCAAATTGGCATATTCTCAAATTTTCAAATTAAAACGTGTATTTGGGTATTTAAAATTTTACTATTACCTTCAACCGCTCAATATCCCCAAGCCAAAATAATTACCAGATGAAACATCGCAATACACTTTTACTGACTGTCTTGCTTTTCATGGTTACTGTCGGAATGACGTCCTGTGTACGGGATTATATATGCCAGTGCGAGATTAAATACAGCGGCCAGCCGGGTTTGCCCGATTCCTCCATGCGCAGCTATACGGTACGTGATACCAAGAAGAACGCCAGATCTCTCTGTGAGCAGAATTCTTTTACGCATGAGGATGGCGATATTAAATCCGATGAGGTTTGTCAGTTGTATTAATCTATTTTTGCACTCCATAGAGATGCGATTTGTTGCGTCTTCTTACTGTTACAGATGCGATAATCAATGAGACGCGATAAATCGCGTCTCTACAAATAACCGTATGAACGAGATCATCCCTCCGCCGCCCCGCCGGCGATTGAGTTTCAAAAACATTACCGGCTTCATTCTGCTATTGGCCTTGGCTGTTGTTTTTGCGGTCAGCGGCATCAGTAAAATCGATTCGATAGAAACGTTTGAATGGTCTTTGCTTGACCTGGGCATCAGCAATTTTACGCTGGCTGCGATATGCGCACGCCTGCTGATCGGTCTGGAACTGCTGATCGCGGGCTTCCTTCTTTTTCATATTTTCCTGAAACCATTCACCTACCTGCTCACGATCGGATTGCTGGTCGTCTTTACCATATACCTTGTGCTGCTCCTGGCACAACAGGGAAATGACGGCAATTGCGGCTGCTTCGGCGAGTGGATCTACATGAGTCCGCTCTCGTCGATCTGGAAGAATATCGTGATGATCGCGGCTACAGTTATCCTGTATTTTATCTATCCCGGCAGATCGTATAAGCATATGCCCATTGTAGCCTTGCTGGTGGCGCTTACCGCCCTGACCATTCCATTTGTTGTTTATCCAATGAATACCGGAGATAAGCCGATGGTGATGTCAGAGCCTATTGACCTGGATCCGCTGTACCGCTCCGATCTGCCCGACAATCCCGATCGTGAGTTGCGGCAAGGCAAGCATGTGGTTGCCTTCATGAGCCTGGGCTGTCCGCACTGCCGTAAGGCCGCCTTCCTGCTGCAGATCATTCACCGGCAGCAGCCCGATATTCCCATTTACATGGTTATTGCCGGTCCTCCGGAACTGGAAGATGATTTTTTTAAAGAAACAAATGCCCGTGATGTACCGCATCTCCGCTTTCGTGAGCCGGATGATTTCATCCGTATGGCCGGGCCTTCGTTACCTGCGATCTACTGGATCAACAACAGTGTGATCGAACGGAAAGCCAATTATTTCCAGCTTGATCCGGTGGTGATACGGGAGTGGTTAATTGAAAATGGAGAATTGAAAATGGAGAATTGAGAATGATTCCCTCATTTTCAATTCTCCATTTTCAATTCTCCATTCATCTTAAACAGCGCCGTTCCATCCTTTTTAAAGACGGTATTCACGGCTAATATATCTCTGTCTTTTTCCCAGAAGAGCGTTACTTCCGGTTCAGTATCCGGGAGGATGAGTTGCAGGAATTTTACCTGATATGCCTGTTGCAGGAAAAGCTTATGCCCGGTATGCCGCTCCAGCAGATCTTTTACGATCTGCATCATACATACGCCGGGCACCACCGGCTGCTGCGGAAAATGTCCTTTGAAAATATCATGACCGGTATTAAATACAATCCGGCAGGTCAGCGTATGATCTCCCTGCTCCGGATCATGTACGGTATAAAAATCATTCTGCAGCATGGCTTTTAATTTTATGGAGTTGTATGGTGAAACGCGCATTGTGATGCCGGAATAATACGGTATCCGGTAATGCCTGCCTTGCCTTTTTCCCGGTGATGGTGATGGTAGTAACTGTTTTTCTCTTGCAGGCATTTTCAATAGCAGCCAAGGTGTTGTTATCCTCGATGTAATACACACTTCCCTGTTCCAGAGGAAACTGCTGGTACAGCTTTCCGTCTTTCCTGAAATGTTGTTCCTGTGTAGTGTCCAGTTTTCGCATCAGCAACAGGCGGAGGTCTTTTTCCAATGTGCGTACCAATGCCGGCTTATTCATTTGGGGAATGATGTGGTACACAGTAAAATGATCCTGCTGATCCCATCCGAAATCGAAAAAGGAAAAACCCATCTCATTCTGGAAAATGACTCTTGTATTCCCATCCTGGAATGCTTTAAGCAATAATATCCCGCTCAGATGGAACGATTTAAACAGGAACTTTCCGTCCACCATGCACCGGTACAGTTCTTTTTCAAATACCGGTTTATATTGCAGTGCAGAGCGTATGCCGGCAGGCGGTACAGGCTGTAATGCTTTATAGGGCGCTTTGCATCCGCTTATCCAGCATAGGATGAGTAAGCTACTTAGTTTTAAAAAGCGCATCATTCAAAGCCGTATTATGCCGGATGTTTTTAAAATCCATATTCGTAAAGTCGCCGCCGGTTTCTGTCATGGTGAGTCTGGTTACATCCAGGTCTTTCCGGTCGAGGTACACATCTATCCGGTCAAACATTTTCTTCATGGCATCGGTGGCCGGAGTCAACGACAGCAGATAACTGTTGCTGTTTTCCCATGCAGCCACTGAAAAATCGGCATTCCGGAAAACATTACCGCTCATACAGTCAATAATGATACGGTTTACAGACTGCATGACCTTGCTGTTGCGGGTATTGATACGGCTGGTTTTCTGTTCGTCCTGCACCATGATCTCCCCGCCATTCATTACCAGCAGGTAGGTGTATGGTTCCGTATAAGCGATGCGTATCCTGTTCTCTTTCTTAAAGAAGAATTGTCCTTTTGAGATGATCTTGTCTTCCAGCAATGAAAGATGCCTGGTTTGTATAAAGTCACTGGTAACAGATGTTTTGGAAGCATTGGCCTGTTGCAGGGCGTGACGGAATGCATCCGGGTTCTTTAACGGGCTGTAGCCTTTCGGCTGTGCAGCAGCCAGCGCCGTAAAGCAAGACAGAAAAAATATAAGAAGGGCATTACGCATAAGCCGGGAGTTCGAGCAGTTGGTCAAGACGCACAAAGGTAAACCCCTTTTCCCGGGCGCGTATGATGAGCGGCGTTAAAATTTCTCTTGTGACCGGCATGGAGTCGTGCAGCAGGATCACATCTCCGCCTTTGAGCCGGCGGAGTATGCGGTTTAGCAGTGTTTCCGGGTCTTTTGCCATGGTATCGTATGAGCGCAGGCTCCATCCTGCTGCCTGCATGCCTGTATGTTTTACTGCAGCGGCGAGGTTGGGATTTGTGACGCCGTATGGCGGCCGGAAGAGTGCCGGCGTTTTCCCGGTAATGGCAGCAAGCACTTCATTGGTTCGTTGCAGTTCCTGTTTCATTTTCCCGGTGCGCTGCAGGTCAAAATCCCATTTATGATAATAGCTGTGGTTACCGGTAAGATGTCCTTCTTCATGCCAGCGCTGTACGATTTCAGGGTGTGCAGCAGCATTTTTTCCTATAGAAAAAAAAGCCGCAGGCACCTGGTGTTCTTTCAGGATATCCAGTATTGCCAGGGTTTCTCCGGCCGGCCCGTCGTCAAAGGTGAGCGCGATCTGCTGCGGGTTGTCTCCGGCATGATGTGCGTACAGGTAAAAATTCCAGCGGATACAAGCCGAGCCGCCGATCAGCAATGGCAGATACAGCGCAAGAGGAACCAGCAACAGCAGCCATGAAAGGTTATAGAGCAGGCAGCCTGCTGCAAGCATACCTGTGCAGGCGAAAAAGACGATCGTAACGTGATGGAACGGGCGCAATTATTTCCCTTTTATGATACCCGCGAGCAGCAGTATCCATCCTGCAATAAAGAACAGACCGCCAAGGGGCGTCACGAGATTGAATATGCCCAGTCCGCCGCCATTCATCTTCAGATACGTAAGCAGGTAAAGAGATCCGCTGAAAAGGATAATGCCGGTCAGGAAGCAGATATAGGCTGATTTTACAGCCGGCTCCGGGTAAACGCTATACAATATGCCTGCCGCCAGTATGGCAAAGACATGATAGAAATGATAGTCCACACCTTTCTGGTAGATCTGTAATACTTCCGGCGTTACCCTGCTGCTGATGGCATGTGCGCCCATAGCGCCGAGGATCACGGCCAATGCGCCGAGCACCGTTCCGGTAATTAATGCTGGTTTATACATCGCGGGATAATTTCGGTAAAGTTAGCAAGGGAAAGGTTCTCTACCCGGAAAATATGATCCGCCTGCTCATAAAACGGGCTTCGTTCTGTGATCAGCTCCTGTAGCCTTTTATCAAGTCCGTCCGGGTGACGGAGCAGCGGGCGCGATTCAACCTCCCGGAACAGATGCTTTCGCAATGTGCTTATTTCTGCTTTCAGGTAAATGACGGTACCTGCTTCTTTCATGCGCTGCATGTTGTCGAAGAAGCAGGGAGTACCCCCGCCGCAGGCAACTATGGTAGTTGTGTTTTCGTTCAGGATGATATGCAGCAGCAGTTCATGCTCCATCTGGCGGAAGCCGCCTTCACCCCGTGCTGCAAAGATATCTGCTATTGAAAATTGCTGGCCTGCCTCCATCAATGTATCCATATCCATCCAGGGACATCCCGTGGCTTCGGATATTTTTTCTGCCCAGAAAGACTTCCCTGATCCGGGCATACCCGTCAGAAATATCAGCTTGTTCATGTTTTTTTATTTATGAATTTCCATATCATCCACATGCCGGCCCGGGCGGCTTCTTCTTTATTGCCCTGCCTGTCGTGGAGAAAATGGCAAGTTACGGAATCGGTTTTCTGTCCGTCTGTTATTGCTATACATACCGTGCCTGCCCGTATGCCGTCATCGTCGTCCGGTCCCAGCAGTCCGGTTATGCCAAATCCGTAATCTGCCTTCAGCGCACGTTTTACGCCTGCAGCCATTTCAACGGCCACCGGTTCGCTCACTACATGGCGGTCCCGGATCGTTTCCGGAGCAACATGCAGCAGCTCTTTTTTTACATCTTCATGGTAACAGACAATGCAGCCCCGTAAATATCCCGAGGCGCCGGGTATATCTGTCAGCCTGTCGGCGATCCGGCCGCCCGTGCAGCTTTCGGCCAGCCCCAGCGTATGGTTCATACTGGTCAGCCTTTCCCGGATCATACGTTCCAGGGGCGTATTTTCATCCGGTATTTCAATGGCTTCAGTCATTATTATCTTTTGCGAAAAACGGCTCCAGCCGGCGCCGCAGTTCGGGATGTATATTGACTTTCTTTTTTTGCTGCGGATCATAAAAAACAAGGGTGGTCACTCCTTTGTTTAATAATTGTCCCTGCTCGTTATACAATTCCGAATGAAAACGTATCTGAGCGCCGTCCGGCAATTCTTTCAGTAATGTCTTTACCGTTATGAGGTCGTCGTATAATGCCGGGCGGAAGTATTGTGCATGCAGCTCGACCACCGGCATGAAGATCCCCATCTCTTCCAGTTGCCGGTAGGTAAAGCCGAGCTGACGGATAGCTTCGGCCCTTCCGGATTCGTAATAGAGTGCATAATAGCCGTAGTACAGGTAACCCATCTGATCTGTTTCTCCGTAGCGGACACGTATTTCGGTAGTTGATGTGTACATAGTTACTTCGATTCTTTCCCGGAAGTACGGACTCTTGTCAATATACTAAAAAACGAGCTGGTCGATAAGCTGCCGGAAGTTGACGGTGGTCAGCGGCTTGTTTAGAAAATGGCGTACGGAGCGGTAGTTGCCGCTGCGGGTTATATCATTAGCATTGATCGAAGATGTTGTAAAGAAGACAACATAGTTACCGGTTACTTCTTCGGGCAGCGCTTCAAACTGATCAAGGAATGCAAACCCGTTCATAACCGGCATCTGGATATCGAGGAGAATAATGTTTTTTGCATGATGATCCTGATTCCCCCCCTGTGCGATATAGGCGAGCGCCTTTTGGGCATCCTGAAAGGATTTGATTGAGCGGTGGCGTTGTGCATTTTGTACCACTTTTTCCGCAATAAGGCAATCAAACGGGCTATCGTCTATGATAATAAAATGATATTGCTGTACCGGATTCATTCCTGTTTTATTTGCTCTGTGTTTTTTGAGCCTGTTTAAATTTCATTCATTAGGATTCTTAACGGCAATTTTTGGCTGCAACTGCGTTGGATTTTTAGCCATAGGTTTGGCTATGGCGGCAAAATCCGCCTTGTTTCGCTCAAAAATTCCCCATTAATAATTTCCATGACTAAAATTTAAACAGGCTCTTATTTCCCCGGAATATTTATTTCAAAAAGTGTTCCTTCATTTTTCCGGGAAGACACAGCGATCCGGCCGCCGAGCTTCTCCAGGGCATCTTTTACATTATATAGCCCGAATCCGGAGCCGAATCCTTCATTCGTAGCCCGGTAAAACATGTCGAAAATGTTTTCGAGATATGCTTCATGTATGCCGATCCCATTGTCCTGAACCTCAATATACGCATGGTTATCTTCTACTTCGATACTGAGTCGCACATATTTGTATTCCTTATCCCTTTTCTGATATTTGAATGCATTGGAAAGCAGATTATTGAGGATAATGTAGAGTACAAGCTCATCACTGCGGAAGGGGCCGTGAATGTCCGTTCGTACCGAGAAGTCGATATTGTTTGTGACGCCGTCGAGCTTGTAGATCCCTTTCAGACTGGACAGCAAATCTTCAAAATTTACTTCGGTAATATTAAGCTCTCCCCGCTTGATGGTATAATAGTCGTGTATGTTGTGGATGAAACCATCCAGCTTGACCATTGATTGCGCCATCATATCCAGCATTTCGTGGATCTCATAGGTTGTCTTGGCTGATTTGGCAATATTGATGGCTCCGAGCACGCTGAGAATAGGGCTGCGGAGGTCGTGCGTGACGCTGTATGCAAATTTATCCAGCTCGGTATTTGCTTTGATCAGCTCTGTATTTTTCTGGGATAACAGCGAAGTGGCTTCGTAATAGCTGTAAGCCTCTTCTATAGCTGCCCGCATATCATCTTCCTGCCAGGGTTTCTGGATATACCGGAATACGTGGCCTTTGTTGATGGATGCGATAACGGCCTTTACATCGGTGTAGCCGGTGCAGAGCATCCGTACGGGAGCCGGGTATATGGATTGTATTTCTTCAAAGAATTCTACTCCCGTTTTCCCGGGCATGCGCTGATCACTGATGATCACAGCTATATCCGGATGTGCCTGCAACTGGAGCAGGGCCTTTGCGGGGGACTGGGCGGTGAGGATATCATACTCCCGCCGGAATGTAGCCTTGAATCCCACAAGGTTGTTCGATTCATCATCAATGTATAATACTTTTACTCTCCCCTCCATCGTTAAATAGTTTGCTGTATGACGGGTACCCTGATCGTAAACGTCGTGCCCTCTCCCGGAGCCGATTGTACCGTAATGATGCCGTTGTGCTTCCTGATAATATTGTACACGATAGACAGCCCGAGACCTGTGCCCTCTCCTACATCCTTTGTCGTAAAGAATGGCTCAAAGATATGATTGGCTGTTTCCGTATCCATACCTGTACCGTTATCGCTGAGCAGAATAACTGCCTCGTTCCCTTCCAGAACGGTTTTGATCCCGATGTTGCCGCCTTCTTTTTCCTGCCAGCGTTTATTGACTGCATGAATGGCATTGGTAATGATATTCAGGAAAACCTGGTTGAGCTTCCCGGGATAGCATTCTATCAGCGGCATCTCAGGGTCATACTCGCGCGTTACGGAAATATGGGTATTGAGCAGACTGTTGACAATGACAAGTGTTGAGTCGAGGCCATCATGGAGGTTGGCCTGTTTCAGATCATCTTCATCCACACGGGAGAATACACGCAGCCCTTTGACGATCTCGGCTGTACGGGTTGAGCCCTCGCTGATCCCTTTTAGCAGGAATTCGATCTCCGTTTTCAGGTAATCGTATTCAATATCTTCTTTGATTGCCGTTATTTGCTGTTGTTTGTCTTCTGCGGAGATCTCTGAAACGGCCAGTTCTTCTATTTTTTCAAACGCATCGCCGAGCAATCCTATATCACGCTGCAGCGGCTTTATGTTTGATGTCACAAAATTGATCGGGTTGTTGATCTCATGTGCAATGCCCGCTGTTAACTGACCAAGCGAGGCCATTTTTTCAGATTCTACGAGCTGCGTTTGTGTATCCTTCAGCTCTATGAGTGTTTTATTCAAATCTTCATTGGACGCCTGAAGCTCAACGGTGCGTTCACGTACCTTGGTTTCCAGTATCAGGTTCTGTTCCTTGATGATCCGTTCGTTTTCTGCATAGGCAAGCAGTATCTGGCTCTGTGCTTCTTCCTTTTCTCTTCTCAGGGTATTGATCTTATCGGAGAGGGCGAACGACAGCAGCACTACTTCTATTGCAGAGCCGAATACCAGTGCGTTGCTGGTAAAATTGTTGGATGGGAACACACCATAATCGCGCAGCACCAGTATGGTAGCGCCCAGCAGCAATGCCGACCAGGCAACCAGGAAATACTGCGCCGACCGGTACCCCTTCCTGAATACCACAACCGCAAGGATGATCAGGTAAATACAGGTCAGCAGCGTATTATTCTGCATGATTACGAAGCTCATCTGATATTGGCCGAAAAGCGCGAGTAAGACCGAGAGTAAAAAGACACCGGCCAGTATATACAAGATCGGCTCGAGACGCGGGACGTACTTTTTCGTGTGCAGGAATATTTTTGCGAACCATATCCCGGCGATGCTGGCCAGGCTGGGAAAGATAAATGTTCCGTGCTGCGCCATCCAGGGCGAATCCGGCCAAAGGAATCTGAAGGAATATCCGTGCAGGCAGGCCTGCGAGAAGGCGAACAAAAGGATGTACACTACGTAAAAAATGTAGGTATTATCCCGTACGGTAAAATAAATGAACAGGTTGTAAGAGAACATGATCAGGATCACCCCGAAAAACAGCCCCAGGGTCAGATCCTTCGTCATCAGGAATTCAAAGATATTCTGTCGGGTGCCGATGGAGAGGGGTAGCATGATCTGCTCACGGCTTTTGACCTTCAGCAGATAGGTGCATGCTTCCTGTGGCGCCACGTTGAGGTCGAAGATGTAATACTGATGCTTGTATTTGCGTTTGTCAAACGCAAGGAATTCTCCTGCTTCCACTACGGTTGGCTCTTTACCGGGGTGCAGTGTGTAAAGGGCAACACAATCGGTCGTCGGATCCGATAATTCAAGCAGCAATTTATGATCGGTCTGATTGGCCACTGTAAAACGTATCCAGAAAGTACTGTTGCTCACGCCAAGGTTGATCACCTGTTGGTTAACGTGGGCAAATCTTTCACTGGCCATCACATCCTCAAGGGACATGGCGCCTTCCGGATCTTCCAGTATTTCCAGGTGCTTCCCGATGTCCATCCGTCCGTCTCCGGTGTGGTACGTAATAGCCGGCAACGCACGGACAGAGAAGCCGGTCATCAGGAGGAATAGCGCAGTTAAGAGCCAGGTGAGCGGTTTTACAGGCATATCAGACGATAAAAGGAGTCTTTGTGTTATGAATGAACAGATGCTCCGGGGGATGGCGGCATATACCTTCCCGGTGATAGTATATGTCCCGGATCCACTGCATCTTTAAACCTCAGCAGCAACTGGTCATAAGCATCATTTGCATGGCCTTCCTGCATATCCAGGGTAGCCTCGCGGTAAGGATTATAGCCCGCGGCCTTAAGCTGCCGGTTTATTTCGCGGTAGCATGCAACGGCATTTTCATCTTCACCGGGCACTTCACGATCCCAGGCGACGGATGCAATAATATGAATACTTCTTTCAGAGATGCACTGAAGGGATACGGCTGCCTCAAGCCGGTAGTCTTTAATGATTTTCTTTATGATGCCAACGGCTTTTTCTACGTCTTTACCGCGGAAGGGCACTACGGGAGAAAACCAGAGCATGCCACAGCCGTCGCGGTCGGGATCCATGGCGGCCGGCACAGGTGTGCGCTTTCTCCAGTATGCATATCCTATTGCTGCATTGCTGGGAATGCCGATGTATTTATTCAGCAGGAAACCCCGCAGGGTAATAGGCTCGTCTGTTTTTCCGCCCCGTTCGTAGTGCGTATCCAATATCGTCATGATCTCATCGCGTGTGGCAGTCACTCAAGACAGATCATATACCAGGTCCCGGATGCGTTCTGCGATCAGCCGGGCTTGTCTCATAGCGTGCTCTGCATGTACTGCACGAATGGTGATCTCTCCATTCCAGGGGCCTACCATAGCGCCAACGGGAGACGATGCCCGCATCTGTTCCATGAGCACATCGGGGTCAAGCGCGCCCGGCTCCGTTTCATGAAAAGGAAATTGTGTCAGGGCGGTCATGATCCGCACATCGTTATATAACGTAATGGCTGGTTTGACCAATCCTTCCATGGCCATTTCCTGCAGCCGGTCGATCAGTTGTGTGAGCTTGGCAAGACTGTCTGTTTTATAGAACCCGATCTGGAAAAAGGCCGGGCATTGCGGCAGCCAGACCGTCATACGTGTAACAATACCCAGGTTGGATTGGGAAAACAACCCGTCGAGCGAAGGCCCCATACCCCAGCGGGACACTTTGCCTGCCATATTGCCGGGGAACCGCTCAAACCCTGTATGAATGATGCTGCCATCGGGCAAGACAACCTCCATACCGCAAACGGCCGAAAAGCGATCCGAGTACACGCCCGTGCCGATACCGCGCTCTAGGGCATTGCCTATAAGGCTTGCATCTACCGGGCCACCTGTAGTGCCCAGCAGCAGTTCCGATTTTTGTTCGCGCAGAAAATCAAATGCCTGCTGAAAAGTGACGCCCGGCTCTACGGTCATGTACCCGAGCTGGCCGTCATATTCAAGAATGCGGTTCATACGGTCGAGCTCAATCAGGATGCAGTTATCCTGCACCGGTACTTTGGAGCCATAACCCCAGTTTTTCCCCCGGCTCACCACATATACGGGCTGGTTATAGCGACGGGCGATCTTCAGGCATTCAGCCAGCTCTGCTGCAGCAGCCGGGCGTATGATAAGTGGGATCTGCTGCGATGCAGGATAATTGGTTTGTGCCGCCGCCGTCAATTGACCGGGATCGGATATTACATTACCGTCGCCCAGCAAGGCCGCAAACTCATCTGATAATTGTTTCAAGAGCATAAAAAAGCACTGTTAGTTAACAATAACATCTCCCACCCTTCATTCAATCAGCAATTTATAATCTATCTCGAGTATCCGGCCTCTGGGGCCTTCGTCGATTGTGAATTGTACCGGCTGCTGTCTGAGCCCCATGACGATTTCCCGTTCTTCCGCCTCAGTGGTGCCAAGGGTTTTCGTGTCCGGTATGATCATAGTCGTAGCTACAAGGTCTTCTTTGGGATAATAAAACGTACCGTTATTTCCCATAAATGTAGCGATCTCAAACCCGATGCGCAAACTGTTTTTCACAGTTGACGGTGCGCATAATGCAAAGAGCGTGCTCATATTGAGCTGTTCGGTGATCGTCACTGCAGCCCTGGCGAGATACATACTACCGATACCCAACCCGGCTACCTCGCGGGAATTCCACAATCCGCACAGTTCGCCGGTTCCTCTTGCCGCATATTCCTGCACGATCTTGCTGATACCAGGCTCCAGTTCTTCCACGGCTGTTTCAAGCGGCAGGGGATTTATGCCTCCTGCGAGCTGAATCCGTGCCCCTCCATACACCTTCTCTCCATCATCAGATTCTACCATGATCACATAGGTATATGGGTCGTTAATCCATTCTGCCTTGGCTGACGTTATCATGGTGATACCGAATATCCGCAGCACTTTCATATGCCCCTCCACGTACCGGTGACATGCATCCGGGTTATCTATCGCTTTGAAAGCTTTTATCACCAGCTTATAACGTTCCATATGCTACCTAAAAATTGCTGCTGTTCAGGAGACATACAGCACATTTGCTGAACGGATGATGCCGATCATAACAAAACCGTAAATACGATTTGTATTGTATCTTTATATATTTATATCTGTTCTTTATTTTTGTCCGAAAACATATTTAATGCTACAGAAGGACAATACCAAAACTTCATATTAAAACGATAGAATAGCACGAAACTATAAAGGTATCAAAATAAAACGTTAATTCAAGAAACAAAAATAATGCTATCCTCTGACTTTACAGACTGATTAACCAGTTGTTAACTAAGTGTAATTGCCCGTGCTTCAATAGATTTGTAAAAAAATACATAAAAGAAGTAAAATAATTTATTTTGCAAGTATTCGATGTGAATAATTTAGGTATATTTGTGTATAAAGGAACATGGTGTTTGTAAACTTTTTGTGCTATTGATAATTTATGTCGAAGGGAAAGATCAATATCCTCTATGTAGATGATGAGCAAAATAATCTCATCTCTTTCAAGGCGACATTTCGCCTGAAATATAATGTGCTGACTGCGATCAGTGGTGAAGAGGCCAGGAAGATGCTGGACGAGCACGATATACATGTGATTATCACCGACCAGCGGATGCCGGGCATGACCGGCGTGGAATTTTTGGAGTCAATTCTTGAACAGCATCCGGATCAGATGCGGATACTGCTTACGGGATTTGCCGATATGAACGCTGTAATAGATGCCGTAAACAAAGGGAAAATATTTCATTACCTGTCCAAACCGTGGAATGAGCAAGAGCTTGATGACACCATTCAGCGGGCTTATAAAGTATATCTGGAGAAAAAAGAAGAAGAGGAGGCGAAGAAGAAACTGACGGTATCAAACAGCCAGCTTGAGTTCCTGCTGCGTCAAAAGCTGCTTTCCTGATCCGGGACGGCCCCGGATTATATTCAGATCATACCGCTGCGCAATGCGGCTAATTTCCGTAAGGCACCACACCGATCCGCATGGCATACATGACCAGACCGGTACGGGACTTTACATCCAGCTTTTCACAAAGGGCGTCGCGGTATCCTTCTACCGTACGCGGGCTGAGCTTCATTACTTCGGCGATCTCCTTATAAGTAAGCTCGCTGCAGCAATAAGACAGGAACTCATAATCTTTATCGGAAAGTATGTGGCCTGACTTGGCGTGTTTTCCCCGAAGCAGGTGCAGCACGTGCTCATTGACCAGCTCTGAATGAAAGAACCCCAGCTCATGTACGGCAGTTAGTGCCTGGTACAGTTCTTCGGGCGTACATGTCTTCAGTATATAGCCATTGGCGCCGTTGCGCAGCATCCGGATAATATTATAGTCGTCATTATAGATGGACAGCACCAGTACCTTTATCTGCGGCCATTCCTGTTTTAGTACCTGGATGGTGGCATGGCCATCCATTTCCGGCATATTAATGTCGAGCAGACAGATATCTATCTCCTTACCCGAAGACCGGAGCATATCCAGCAATTCCCGGCCATTGGCCGCTTCAATCTCAATCAGGAAGCCGCTATAGGAGGACAAAAGCCGGCAAAGTCCTTTACGCAGAATAGAAACATCTTCTGCAACGGCAATGCGTATTTGTTCTGAGACATGATCCTTCATAAGATACCGTTTATACCCTGTATAATCTTCGGGCACTATCCATACATCATAATCTGCCAATGTTAACCTACCACATAGCGTACTGCCTTCCCGTATTTTTACGGTATTACGATACGTAAAAATACATCAAAAATTCAGTAAAAAAACGCTTGTTATACAAACGTGTCTATTAGATATTTGTGGTAGGAAAGAGGGACGATCTGTTTTATAGTCCATTGCCCGTTTCCGTAGTGTAAAAGTAAAAAATAAATAACTATAGTATCTTAGTTTTATATTCTTTCTCTCAAGGACCTCTCTCCAAATTATCCCAAATCCTGGA